>JAFAUV010000086.1 GCA_019243075.1 Bradyrhizobium sp. | reverse complement strand
CGGCCCGCTTGATCGCGGCAAAACAATGAAGTCGCTGGCACCGACATTGGTAGGGGAGCTGGTGGGGGACCATCCTGACGCATCCGGCATGGAACTCGCCCGCGACTGCATGGGCAGTGTCCCCGAAGCAAGCTATCGTGCCATGATGCTTGCGCTGCTGGGCTTCGACCAGCGCAAGGCGCTGGTCGACATTGCCGTCCCGACGCTGGTCTTATCGGGATCAAAGGACAAGAATGCGCCGGCACCGATGATGGCGAAGATGGCGGCCTATATTCCTTCGTCAACCTATGTCGAGCTCGAGGGGGCGGGGCATCTTGTCAATCTCGAGCGTCCCCAGGCGTTCGACGCGGCGCTCGGTCAGTTCCTGAAGAGGATAGAGGTGGCGGCATAGATGACAGCGCCAGTCGGCAAGAACGCGGCGACCGCCGGAAAAGTCGCGCTCGACGCACCGATCTTCGATCCAAGGGCGTTTCGCCTCAGCGCCGAACAGGCCGATATCGTTTCGCGCGCACGCGAGCTCGGCCAAACCGTTTTCGCGGGCCGCGCCGCAGCCTACGATCGCGAGGCGAAATTTCCGACCGAGAACTACAGGGATCTGCATCGCGCCGGCCTGCTCGGCATTTCTATTCCGAAGAGGCACGGCGGCCTCGGCGCCGACTACCAGACCTATTCGCTCGCCGCCGCTGAGATCGGCCGCTATTGCGGCGCGACCGCGCTGACCTGGAACATGCATGTCTGCTCGACGCTGTGGTCAGGTCCGCTCGCCGACGATCTCGACATGGAAGCCCCCGTACGCGCCGAGCACGAACGCCGACGCGTCATCCACTACAAGCGCATTGTCGAGAACGGCGCGATCTACTCGCAGCCATTCTCCGAAGGCGGCGCGGCCGCAGCCGGTGGCGCCGCATTCGGCACCGAAGCAAAGCCGGTCAGAGGCGGCTGGCTCGTCACCGGGAAGAAGATCTTTGCCTCGCTCTCCGGTCACGCCGATTATTACGGGGTGCTCTGCACCGAGATCGCGGAAGGCGAGAAGGCCTCGAGACGTAACACGCTCTATCTTGCCCTGCCAGCCAAGGCCGATGGCGTGTCCGTGGTCGGCGATTGGGATCCGCTGGGCATGCGCGGTACGGTGTCGCGTACGCTGCTGTTCAAGGATGTTTTCGTGGAAGAGGATGCGGCGTTGATGCCGCGCGGTGTCTATTTCCAGGCTGCCCAGCGCTGGCCGCACATGTTTTTGACGCTGTCGCCGACCTACATGGGATTGGCGCAGGCCGCTTACGATTTCACCGTGCGCTACCTGCGCGGCGAGATGCCGGGCACGCCGCCGGTGAAGCGGCGGATGTATCCGACCAAGCAAATCGCCCTCGCACAGATGCAGATCAAGCTCGAACAGATCAAGACAATCTGGTTTCAGGCAATCACCGAGGCGCGTGCCAATCCGAGCAAGGAGCAGGTGCTGCGCGCCTATGCGGCGCAATATTCGGTCATGGAGGGCGCCAACGAAATCGCGACCCTGGCAATCCGCACCTGCGGCGGCCAGGCCATGCTGAAATCGCTGCCGCTGGAGCGCATCTATCGCGACAGCCGGTGCGGCGCGCTGATGCTGCCCTGGACTGCCGAGCTCTGTCTCGACCGCATCGGCCGCGAGGCCCTGTACGAGCAGGGCGAAACGGACGACTGACCGTGGACCTCTCCGGCCTCATCGAGCGAAATGCGGCCTTTGCGCCGGACAGGCCCGCGCTCCGTTTCGAGGGCGAGACGCTGAGCTATGGCGCATTGGCTGCGCGAATCGAGGGGACCGCGCGCGCCCTGAAATCGGAAATTGGTGTCGGCCGGGGCGATCGCGTTGCGGTCCTGAGCCTGAACCGCGCGGACTATCTTGTGCTGCTCTATGCCTGCGCGCGGCTAGGCGCAATTCTGGTGCCGCTGAATTGGCGACTGGCGGTAGCGGAGCAGCTCTTCATCCTGTCGGATGCCGCGGCAAAAGTGCTGGTGCTGGAACAAGCCTTTTCTGCCGTGCTGCTGCCGCTCGACAAGGCACTGGCAGAGATGGCGATCATCGGCTTCGACTTCACGCCCTCGCGCGGCACTCCTTTCAACGCGCTGCTCGGGCAGGGACGCGGCGATGGTCGCAACCCGCACGCTGAGCTCTCCTGCCCGCTTCTGATCGTCTACACCTCAGGCACCACCGGACGACCCAAGGGCGCCGTGTTGCGGCAGGAAGCGCTGTTGTGGAATGGTGTGATGAGCCAGCACATGCACGGCCTCACCTCCGACGACCACATCCTGACCGTGCTGCCATTCTTCCATGTCGGCGGCCTGAACATCCAGACCACGCCCGCGCTGCATCACGGTGCAACGGTGACGATTCATTCGCGCTTTACGCCAGATACGACGCTTGCCGCTTTCGAGCAGGATCGGCCGACTCTAACCGTGCTTGTCCCTGCGATTATGCAAGCCGTGAGTGATCACCCCGCCTGGCCGACCACCGATTTGTCATCGCTGAAGGCTGTCTCTACAGGGTCGACCATCGTACCGCCGCATCTGATCGAGCGCTTTATTGCCCGTGGCGTGCCGGTGCTGCAAGTCTATGGCGCGACCGAAACCTGCCCGATCGCCGTCTACACGCGGCTCGGCGGCGATCTTTCGCGCGAAGGCTCGGCTGGTTTGCCCGGCCTCTGCTGCGAGGCGGCCATCGTCGACGATAACGGCAATGAATTGCCGCCGGAAGTGCCGGGAGAGATCGCGGTGCGCGGTCCGAACGTCTTTTGCGAATATTGGGGAAATACCGCAGCGACGCGCGAAGCGTTGTGCGACGGTTGGTATCGCAGCGGCGACATCGGCCGCCGTGACGCCGATGGCTATTTCTGGGTTCACGACCGCAAGAAGAACCTGATCATTTCGGGCGGGGAAAACATCTATCCGGCGGAGGTCGAGCGTGTGCTGCTCGAGCATCCGGACGTCGTCGAATGCGGTGTCATCGGTCGACCCGACGCGCGCTGGGACGAGGTACCGGTCGCCTATGTGATCCGCCGAAGGGGCTGTTTGGTCGATGCTGAAGCACTGAAGACGCATATCCAGTCGCAACTGGCGCGCTTCAAGGTACCGCGCGAGATCGTTTTCGTGGACGATTTGCCGCGAACCGCGCTCGGAAAAGTTCAGCATTTCATGCTGAAGCAGATCGATGCGAAGACGCCTGTGCGGGGAGACGACACTTGAAGATCGCGGTCTTGGGCGGGGGAAACGGCTCGTTTGCGGCCGCAGGGGACTTTGCGCTGCAGGGACACGAAGTGAGGCTGTGGCGGCGCGATGCCCGTCAGGCGGCGGCGCATGCGGCGGCCGGCTCGCGCATCCTGGTGAAGGACGTGGCCGGCCGGCGCAACGTCGAGCTGGCGCTGGTGACAACAGACATGGCGGCTGCGGTTCGCGATACCGAGCTGATCCTGTCCCCCGCACCGGCCTTCGCGCAACCCGATATTGCTAGGCTGCTCGCGCCTCACTTGCGCGACGGCCAAGTCGTATTCTTGCCGCCGGCAACCTTCGGCACAATTATTTTTGCGAAAGCAGCACAGGAGGCTGGCAATCGTGCTGAGGCAAGCTTTGCAGAAACGGGCACGCTGCCCTGGCTAACACGCAAGCATGGAGAACTCGAAGTTGCTATCACGATCCGGGCCAAAAGGCTGCCGGTCGGGGTG
>JAFAUV010000422.1 GCA_019243075.1 Bradyrhizobium sp. | reverse complement strand
CTGCCGGTAGAGCTCACCGCCCCGGGCGACCTCAACCTCGAGGTGTTCGGAAAGCGCGTTGACCACCGAGACACCGACGCCGTGCAGGCCACCCGAGGTCTCGTAGACCTTGGAGTCGAATTTGCCGCCCGCATGCAGCGTGCACATGATGACTTCGAGCGCGGACTTTTTCGGAAATTTGGGATGCGGGTCGACCGGGATGCCGCGGCCATTATCGGTGACGCTGAGAAAACCCTCCGAGTCGAGTTCGACCTCGATGAAGGTGGCGTGGCCCGCCAGGGCCTCGTCCATCGAGTTGTCGATGACTTCGGCGAACAGGTGGTGCAGCGCCTTCTCGTCGGTGCCGCCGATATACATGCCGGGTCGCCGCCGCACGGGCTCCAGCCCCTCGAGCACCTCGATGTCGGCGGCGGTGTAGCCGGCTTCGGCAGCGGAGCCGCGCGCGGCCAGTTTCAGGGCGGCGCCGGCCTTGGCGGTCGCCTTGCGCTCGGTCCTGGCTTCGGAGGCGGCAAAAAGATCATTGGTTTTCGCGTGATATTTCAAAGATTTAGCCATGTCTT
Source organism: Bradyrhizobium sp. (assembly GCA_019243075.1). Classification (GTDB taxonomy): domain Bacteria; phylum Pseudomonadota; class Alphaproteobacteria; order Rhizobiales; family Xanthobacteraceae; genus Bradyrhizobium. The sequence goes on along the minus strand of JAFAUV010000422.1, from coordinate 6,220 downwards.
TTCATGTGTTGCGCGGGTGACTTTGCGCCGCGAATCGTTCCCCCCGACTATGCCACGGATCGGCCTCAAAATGTGACGGCTGGCCGCTTTAAGCCGATCGCGGTGCGAAACACAATCGATCGCGGCGAAGACGCGCACCGGCATCATCGTGGTGCCGACGATCGGGAGCCAGAGCCGGCGGGGGCTCGCGCGGGATCGTCAACGATCCGGTCATCGCGACCTGCTCCTCTTGCGCGGGAAGAGCAGGCGGCGCAGGAGATCGGTCACGATCACGTTGCGCTTTGTGACTTGAAGTGAACACCAGCGGCCGGCTTTACCTGCTGTTAGGCAGCCATGCCGCAAGAGGGCTCACGTCAGGGCAGGATCCCGAAAAAGCGCAAAATCGGTTTCAGAAAAACATCATGTTCAATCGCAGAGCCAAGATCATGAGCGATGCCTTGCAATCGCATCATGATCTCGGTCGGGGCGGGAAGGTCGCTTAAGAATGGAAGATTACGCGCACGCACTGGCCGATTTCGTGCGTGACCATCAGGCTTGGGCGGCTCCGATCGTCCTGTTGCTTGCATTCGGCGAATCGCTTGCCTTCATCTCGCTGCTGATTCCGGCCTGGGGCGCGCTGGTTGCGATCGGCGCGCTGATCGGCGCGAGCGGCATCAGCTTCTGGCCGCTTTGCATTGCCGGCGCCATCGGCGCCGCGCTCGGCGACTGGGTCTCCTACTGGTTCGGCTACAAATACAAGGAGCACGTCGCGCAGATGTGGCCGCTGTCGCGCTATCCCGAGATCCTGCCGCGTGGCGAGGCCTTTGTGCGCCGCTGGGGCGTGCCCAGCATTTTCATCGGGCGTTTCTTCGGACCCTTGCGCGCCTCGGTGCCGCTGGCGGCCGGCATTTTCGAGATGCCATACTGGTCGTTCCAGATCGCCAATTTCGTCTCCGCGCTGATCTGGGCGGCCGCGCTGCTCCTGTTCGGCGACGTGATCGGGCAGATCATGGAATGGCTGTGGCGCGCGGTTTGAAGCAGATGCGCCCAATCGGTAGTGGGTCAGTTTGAAATTCAGTAGGGAAGATCATCTGGATTGACGCCAACGTAGTCCGGCTCTGGATCCGTGACGAACTTCTTGGCTGAAATTCCATCCAATCCCTCAACGAGCGCCTTCACCGCGCGGTGCATTCGGCGTGCGCGCGCCCCGGAATGACGATTGATTTATTTGTGGGCCGCCCTTATACGCCGCGCCCATGATCGATTTCGCGACCAGCATGATCGTCCGCCGTCGCCGCAGCCTTGCCGCGGTACGGGCGATCGCTCGCGTCTAGAGATCGCCCCTGCCGCCGGATTAGTCCGCGGCAGACCTTTTTCCCTCGCAGCGTGAACTGATCCGGCGGCTCTCAAACAGGAGTCTTGCCCATGGTTACGACTGCAAAAACCAAGATCGGCGTGCTCGGCGCCTCCGGTTACACCGGCGCCGATGCGGTGCGGCTGCTCGCGCGCCATCCCGGCGTCGCGATTTCGGCGCTGACAGCCAACACCCATGCCGGCAAGGCGATGGGCGAGGTGTTTCCGCACTTCTTCGCGCTCGACCTGCCGGCGCTCACGGAATGGGAGACGGTCGACTGGACCGCGCTCAATGCCGTGTTTTGCGGATTGCCGCACGGCACCACGCAGGAGATCATCGCGGCCGTGCTGAAAGCCAATCCCGCGATCAAGGTCCTCGACATGTCCGCGGATTTCCGCCTGCGCGATCCGGCTGACTACGCGCATTGGTACGGCCACGAACATCGCGCGTTGGCGCTGCAAGGCGAAGCCGTCTATGGGCTGACGGAGCTTTATCGCAGGGAGATCGCCGCGGCGCGGCTGGTCGCATGTCCCGGCTGCTATCCGACGGCGGTGTTGCTCGCTTTGGTGCCGCTGGTGAGAGCCGGCCTCATCGACGCGCATGATCTCGTCATCGATGCCAAATCGGGCGTCACGGGGGCGGGGCGCGGATTGAAGCAGAACACGCTGTTCGCCGAAGCGGGCGAGGGGCTGTCGCCCTATTCCGTCGCCACGCATCGTCATGCCGCGGAGATCGACCAGGAAATCGGTGTGGCCGCGGGCGTGCCTGTTACGGCGAACTTCACGCCGCATCTGATTCCGATGGCGCGGGGCGAGCTCTGCACCTGTTATGTTCGTCTGAACGGCGCCAGCGCCGACGATCTCCGCGCGGCGCTGGAACGCGCCTATCGCGACGAGCCGTTCGTGCATGTCGCAAAGAAGGGCGTCATGCCGCGGACCCAGAACGTGCGCGGCTCGAACTATGTCCAGATCGGCGTGTTTGCCGACCGCATCGAGGGCCGCGCGATCGTGATTTCCACGCTCGATAATCTCGTGAAAGGATCGGCAGGGCAGGCGATCCAGAATATGAATCTGATGTTCGGCTGGCCGGAGACGATGGCTCTCGAGCAGATCGCGCTGTTTCCGTGAGGGACCTGTGGACGACGACACGCTGCAATTCTACCGCCGCAATGCCGAGGCCTATGCCGGCTGGGCCAAGGCCCCCTCGACGCGGCTGGTCGGCTTTCTCGCCATGCTGCCGGAGGCGGGCTCGATCCTCGAGCTCGGCTGCGGCGCCGGCAATCATTCCAAGGAGATGCTGTCGCGCGGCTTTCGCGTGCGCGCGACCGACGGCTCGCCGGAAATGGCCGCGATTGCCTCTCAACGTCTCAACCATCCTGTGGAGGCGATGCTGTTCGACGAATTGGACGAGCGCAACGCCTATGACGGTGTCTGGGCCAGCGCCTGCCTGTTGCACGCGACGCGCGACGAGCTCGCAGGCATCCTGGCGCGCATTCATCGCGCGCTGAAGCCTGGCGGCCTGTTCTACGCGAGCTACAAGGTCGGCCATGGCGATGGCCGGGACAGCCTGGGCCGCTACTACAACTATCCCCCGCCGGAATGGCTGGAAGCGACCTACGCCGCCGCGGGTCCATGGACGAAAGTGAAATCGGACACCAGCGAGATCAAGAGCTTTGACGAGACGCCGGCCACCATGCTGCACATCGTCGTCCGCAAGGGTGCTTGACCCCCCGCAGGCGCGGCGCGTGCCGCGCTCTTGCCGTGGAGAGAACGAGATCAGACGATCCTGAAAATCGCCAGCGCCAGCACGACTTGCGCAAGGAAGCCGACGGTAAACGCTAGCGTCCGGAACACCGGCAGGCCCAGCGTATAGACGACGAGGTGAGCGACGCGGGCCCAGAAATAGACGGCGCAGGCCCATACCGTCCATTTGGTCGAATAGTCGATCTCGCTGAGGATCAGCACCAGCGGCGCGAAGATGACGAGGTTTTCCACCGCATTGTCATGGGCGAACATCAGTCGCGTCGCCCAGGGCGCGTGCGGCTTGGCGCCGGGGGCGGGATTGGCCATGGCAGCGCCGAGCCCGCGAACCACGGAGCGATTGATGATGTAGGGAATCCACAGCAGTCCGGTCAAAATCACCGTCAAAGTCAGCCAGAACAATTCGGGCGTCAGCAAACCGGGCGTCATGATTTCCCCCTTACTTGATGCAAAATCCCCGCGGGACGGCGGCCTTATAGCCGAGCGTGCGGCTTTGCGCTATGCGCGCACGCGGACATAGCTGCCGGGGGCGTCTTCGATCGGCGGCAATTCGTCGGAGCCCGGTTTGCGCGCCGGCACTTCCTCCGGATCGATGCCGCCGAGCCATTCGCGCCAGTTCGGCCACCACGAGCCCTTGTGCTCCTCGGCTGCCTTGATCCAGTCGGCGAGCGACACATCCTTGATGTTGTCGTTCAGCCAGTACTGGTATTTGCCCCCCGCCGGCGGATTGACGACGCCCGCGATATGGCCGGAGCCGGACAGCACATATTTCACCGGTCCGCCGAAGAATTGCGATCCGTACAACACCGAGTCGGCCGGGGCGATGTGATCCTCGCGGGTGGCGAGATTGTACACCGGCACCTTCACCTTGGAGAGATCGAGCAGCGTGTTGTCGAGCACCATGCTGCCCGACGACAGGCGGTTCTCCAGATAGCAGTTGCGCAGATAATAGGAATGATTGGCGGCCGGCATCCGCGTCGCATCCGAATTCCAGTGCAACAGGTCGAAGGCGGCGGGCGGCTTGCCCTTCAGGTAATTGCTGACGACATAGGACCAGATCAGGTCGTTGGAGCGCAGCATGTTGAAGGCCATCGCCATCTTCGAGCCTTCGAGCACGCCAGACTCCTGCATGTCGCGCTCGAGCGCGGAGATCTGGCCTTCGTCGACGAAGACGAGGAGGTCGCCGGCATGGGTGAAATCCACTTGCGCGGCGAGGAAGCTCGCCGAGGTCACGCGCTGGCGCCGTTTCTCGGCGAGCCAGGCCAGAGTGGTGGCGAGCAGCGTGCCGCCGACGCAATAGCCCATGGTGTGGACCTTCATCTCGCCGGTCGCCTTTTCGATGACGTCCATCGCGGCGAGCGGACCTTCCTTCATGTAGTCTTCCCAGGTCTTGCTCCCCAGGCTCTTGTCGGGATTGACCCAGGAGATCACGAACACGGTGACGCCCTGGTCGACGCACCATTTGATGAAGGACTTTTCCGGGCGCAGGTCGAGGATGTAGAACTTGTTGATCCAGGGCGGCACGATCAGGAGCGGCGTGCGCAGCACCTTCTCGGTGGCCGGTTCGTACTGGATGAGCTGAATCAGGTCGTTCTGGTAGATGACCTTGCCGGGCGTCGTCGCCATGTTGACACCGACGGCGAGGTTGGCGGGATCGGACTGGCGGATGCGCAGGATGCCCTTGCCCGCTTCGATATCCTCCGCCAGCATCTTCATGCCGCGTACGAGATTGTCGCCGTTCTGCGACAGCGTCTCGCGCAGCACTTCCGGATTGGTCAGCACGAAATTCGACGGCGCCAGCGCATTGGTGATCTGCTGGATGTAGAACTCGGCCTTCTGGCGGGTGTGGGGGTCCAGGCCATCGGCGTTGCGCACGAGATCCTGGGCCCATTGCGTGGTGAGCAGATAGGCCTGCATCATGAAATCGAAGAACTGGTTCGATTTCCATTCGGGATCGGCAAAGCGCTTGTCGCGCGGCGAGGGCGAGATCGCGGGCATCGCTTCCTCGCCGGCGAGGCGCCGCATCGCCGCTCCCCAGAGATCGAGATAGCCCTTGGCCATCCTGGTCTGCACGTCGGAGGCCCGCTCGTTGTCGGACAGCCAGTATTCGGCAACCGATGTGAGCGTCTTGACGACTTCGGCGACTTCTTCCGAGGACTTGTCCTTGACCTCGCCGTTTTCGCGCGGCTTCAGATAGGCGGCCAGCGCCTTGCCGCCGCTCTCCAGGGCCCGCGCGATATTCATCGCAAACGTTTCGGCGTCGAATTTCTTCTCTGGCCTGGCTTCGGTCGAGACGTCCATCATGACAAGAACACTAACGCTTCATTTTGCATTCGTCACCGCGGGAGATCGCTGCTGGCAAACGGAGATTAATCTTTGTTGAGATGTGTGTTGCAGTGCGATAAATCATCTTGGTTCCGTCATATTGCCGCCCCAGCGGTTCGATTACCTGCTTCGGGCCTTAACGCTTTTGGGCGATAATGGTTGGGGCGGAAGGATAGTGCCGAGCCGGCAGCCAAAACCCGGCTCCTCGATCTGATGTGAGTGGGACTTCCGAAACAATGTCGGCGTTCGATCCGCAGAAGCGGATGCTTGGCTGGGCTGCGCTGGTGATGGTGGCGCTGGCGCTGGGCGGCTGTTCGAGCCAGCTTGCCGACTTGCCGATTGTCGGCACGCCCGCAGATGCGCCGTCGCGCCCGAACGAGCAAGGTGCCTTTCTACCGGTCAACGATCTGCCGCCGGATCGCGACGATGCGGAGATGGAGCCGGCCACGCGCGCCAAGCTGAAAGCCGAGCTGATCGCCGCGCGCGACCACCAGGCGGCCGCCACCAAGGATGCCAATGCCGGCAAATAGCGCCAGGAGGTCGTGGCCTAATTGCCGTGGCGCCACGGATCGGCCGTGGTAAAAGAGGCAATCAACCGTCAGGGCGTTGCAGGAATTGTCCCTGAATTCACGCTAATTTGCTGATTTGGCGTGATTTCTGGAGCAACCCGTTCCGTCTCGCTTCAACCGCGAGCGGCGATCCGATTCTGCTCCCCTGGGTTGCCGGAGCCCGAGGACCATGGAAGATTTTTATCGCATTCGCCGACTGCCGCCTTACGTGTTCGAGAAGGTCAACCAGGCCA
>JAFAUV010000419.1 GCA_019243075.1 Bradyrhizobium sp. | reverse complement strand
TTGCGGGCGACCACGGCGATGTCGGCGCCGGCATCCGCCAGCCCACGCGCCATCCCGAGGCCGATGCCGCCATTGCCGCCGGTGACGATGGCGACCCTGCCTGTCAGATCGAACAATTCCGGTTTCATGGTTGCGCTTTCCATATTTCAGCGTTGGCTCTGCCAGATGAGGATCAGGCCGAGAGCGGCCAGCGCCGCGCCATAGCCCGCCCATTGGATCTCGTTGATCATGAAGCTCGCCTTCGGCCAGGCCACGACGCCGGTGCCTTGACCGATCCAGAGCAGGCCGACGGCGAGCGCGAGGAATCCGACGATGATCAGCGCTCTGCGCATGAACTCTCCTCCCGCCAGTCGTCTTATTGTGCCGCCCGCCCGGTCCAGTTGAGCAGCGAAGCCGCGACCGTAGCTTTCGAGCGAAGACAATACCAGTCTGACCGCTGTGGACGTCCCAGCGAAGCCCGGCAACGTCCGCCAGCATCCGCCGACGGCTTTCCGGAGACCGACGTAGCAGGTGTCGCAAGCCACTATCTGCCAACAAAAAAGCCCCGGCGGTGCCGGGGCTTTCAAGTTCCTTGCGCAGGGAGGAGATCAGTACTTCGCCACCACCGGGCCGGTCCAGTTGAAGCGATAGACCAGCGAGGTCGAAACTGTCTGGTTCCAGTTGTTGAGCTTGATGTCACGGCCGACCGGCAGGTTGGTACCATCGACCAACTCGCTTGCGGTTTTCTGGTCGTAGAAGGCCGAACGATATTCGGTCTTCATGAACCAGCCGGGCGCCGTGATGCCGAAGATGTTTAGGTTGTTCTCGACGCCGCCACCGACGAACCAGCCGTTCTGGTTGAAGCTGTTGGTGTGAGCGCCAGCGGCGACGCCGCTCGCGATGCTGAAGAGCTCCGTCCCCGAGAAATGGGCTCCGGCGTAACCGCCGTTCACGTAAGACAGGACATTCGGGGCAACCAGGTAGCCGACGCGGACGCCAGCAGCCCACTGATCCTGAAGCTTCTCGAAACCGGTCAGGCCAGCGAAGTTGTCGTTGATGTTGCCACGAAGGCTGCCGAACTGACCGTCAGCGAGAATACCGACCACCCAGCTCGTGTTGACCTGCCAGTCATAACCGGCGCCGACGGTGCCGAACCAGCCGGAGCCGCCTTGTCGTGTATCGATACCGAGCGGGGTGCCGACCCCGGTCAGCTGAGCGTGCTGGTCAGAGGCCCAGATGCCGCCGCCGGCGCCACCGAAAATGTAAAAGCCGGTCCAGCTCGTAGCCACGACCGGAGGCGGCGCCTTGGTATAGGTGCGGGCGGGCAGGTCGGCAGCAAACGCCGAACCCGAGAAAGCCGCCACAGCGGTCATAGCGAGCAAGAGTTTCTTCATTGTCATTTCCTTAGTATCTCAGGCGTTCAAACGTTGACCGCGTGACAGTCCGCAGGGCCACCGATTCCGTGAACCCATTGCCGGTACTATAGACGGTCCCTTCCGAAATGCTGTTGCGGCGCAAGCACACTCGCCGGAAAACGAACTTCATAGTGCCGTCACGCAAATCTGTAAGCGACTGAAAGTAAACGAGATATTCAAAGCAGCCGCGGCGGGTCCACCGGCCGCGGTGCGACAAAATGTGCGCATCGAGCCTAAACGTCGAGCAGGTCGTCGCTGGCGTAGGGAGCCTTGTCGGAAATGAAGGCGAAACGGGCCTCCGCCTTGGTGCCCATCAGCCGCTCGACCGAATCGGCCGTGCCTTCGCGATCGTCGGCGAGCAGCACCACGCGGAGCAGGGTGCGTTTGGCCGGATCCATGGTGGTTTGCTTGAGCTGCGCCGGCATCATTTCGCCGAGCCCCTTGAATCGGCTGATTTCGACCTTGGCATTGGCGTTGAACTGGCTCTTGAGCAACTCGTCCCGGTGCGCGTCGTCGCGCGCATAGACGCTGCTGCTGCCGTGGGTCAGCTTGTAGAGCGGCGGCACCGCGAGATAGAGGTGGCCCTCGTCGATCAGCCGCGGCATCTGCCGATAGAAGAAGGTGATCAGGAGCGAGGCGATGTGTGCGCCGTCAACGTCGGCGTCGGTCATGATGATGATGCGCTGGTAGCGCAAATCCTCCTCGCGATAATGTGCGAGCGTGCCGCAGCCGATCGCCTGCATCAGGTCGGCGAGCTGCGCATTCGCCGTCAGCTTGTCCTTGCCGGCCGAGGCGACGTTGAGGATCTTTCCCCGCAACGGCAGCACGGCCTGGGTCTTGCGGTCGCGGGCCTGCTTGGCGCTGCCGCCTGCCGAATCGCCCTCGACGATGAAGAGTTCGGAGCCCGCAAGGCCTGCGTCGGTGCAATCAGCGAGCTTGCCGGGCAGCCGCGCCTTCTTGCCGGCCGCCTTGCGCGAGATTTCCTTCTCGGCGCGGCGGCGCAGACGCTCTTCGGCACGCTCGACCACGAAATCGAGGAGCTTGTTGGCTTGCACCGGATTGCCGGACAGCCAGTGATCGAAGGGGTCCTTGACCGCCTGTTCGACGATGCGCTGGGCTTCGGCGGTGGCAAGACGGTCCTTGGTCTGGCCCTGGAATTCCGGCTCGCGAACGAACACCGAAAGCATGACGGCGGCGCCCACCATGACGTCCTCCGACGTGATGCTCGCCGCGCGCTTGCCCTGGTTGACCCGTTCGGCGTGATCCTTCAGGCCGCGCAGAAGCGCGCTGCGGATGCCGGATTCATGCGTGCCGCCGTCCGGCGTCGGCACCGTGTTGCAGTAGGAGGAGAGGAAGCCGTCGGCATCCGCGGTCCACGCCACCGCCCATTCGCAGGCGCCATGCGCGCCGTTGCGCCCCGACTTGCCGGAGAAGATGTCCGGATGCACCAGCGTGTCGGCATGAATGGCGGCGCCGAGATAGTCCTTCAACCCGCCGGGAAAGTGGAAGCTGTCCGCAGCTGGCACATCCTCGACCCCCTTGAGCCATTCCGGCGCACAGCGCCAGCGGATTTCGACGCCGCCGAAAAGGTAGGCCTTCGAGCGCGCCATCTTGAACAGACGCTGCGGCTTGAACGCCGCCTTGACGCCGAAAATATCGGTATCCGGCTTGAAGCGGATCTTGGTGCCGCGGCGGTTGTTGATCTTGCCGAGGTCCTCCAGCCTGCCCCTGGGATGACCGCGCTCGAAATTCATCCGGTAGAGCTTTTGGCCGCGCGCGACTTCGACCTCGAGCCGCGAGGACAGCGCGTTGACGACGGAGACGCCGACGCCGTGCAGGCCACCCGAGGTCTCGTAGACCTTGGAGTCGAACTTGCCGCCCGCATGGAGCGTGCACATGATGACTTCGACCGCGGACTTCTTGGGGAATTTCGGGTGCGGGTCGATCGGCATACCGCGTCCGTTGTCGG
>JAFAUV010000355.1 GCA_019243075.1 Bradyrhizobium sp. | reverse complement strand
GCGAGACGTGCTGACCGAACAGGTTGGTGATGCGGTCGCGCGCGGTCGCGGCGCGAAGACTGGCGGCGAAGCTGCGGCGCAATTGCACGCCGACGATGCCGGCCAGGATGCCGCAGGCGAACAGGACCAGGCTTCGGGTGAAATGATAGTAGATCTCGGGCTCCCCATCGGGGCTGACCGGCGCCTTGTGATACATGGCGAGGGCGAACAACGCGGCTGCCGCGACGAAGCCGGTGAAAGCCGACAGCCAGAAATCAAGCCGCAGGGTCGAAAGGATGATGAAGATGAAGTAGGTCAGCGGCATCACGAAACCGAGCGCCTGCACCGGCCCCATGCTCTGGATCTGCAGCGACAGGATCATGGTCGGAATCGAAGTTTCGATCAACGCTCCGACATAGCGGCGAAGTATGTGCACGTCCTGGTCCAGCTTCAAATGACGGGTGATCGCGGAGTGGACCCAGCATTCGAACAGGATAAAGACGGTGAGGATCAGAAAGATCGCGTTGGGATTGGTCCCCCGCCAAATACGCTCCTCCACGCCAGGGAAGACAAGCCGGACAAACGAAATGTTGAACAGCATGACCAGAGCAACGATGATCAGTGCACGGACCCGCACCAGCTCCGTGCGCATCACTTCGCGCATCAGGAGGTGTTCGAATTCCTTCGACACCGGCTCGTGCGCTCCGACCATCTGGCGCCAGAAATCCGTCATCGCCATCGCCCTCTCCGTCAGGCGACATATTGCCTCAATCCAGCGTGCGGCGGAAGCGAGTCACCGCAATGGTCATGGCCAACAGCATCAGGCCGATCAGCACCAAACTGTCATATTGCAGGTTCTGCATGGTCGCGCCCCTGAGCATGATGGCGCGGATGATTCGGACATAATGCGTGAGCGGCAGACCCTCGCCGACATATCGCGCCCAGACCGGCATGCCCGCGAACGGAAACATGAAACCGGACAGGAGAATGCTCGGCAGGAAGAACATCATCGACATCTGCATGGCCTGCAGCTGGTTCTGCACGACGGTCGAAAAAGTGTAGCCGATCGACAGATTGGTGGTGATGAACAGCGTCGTCAGCAGCGCCAAAAGCGCCATGCTTCCGAGCACCGGCACACCGAACAGGAGCACGCCGATGCCTAGGATCAAGGCTGCCTGGATGAAGCCGACCAGCACGTAGGGAATGATCTTGCCGAACATCACCTCGACCGGCTTGATCGGCATCGACAGCAGGCTCTCCATGGTGCCGCGCTCGATCTCCCGTGTCACCGACAGCGCGGTGAAGATCAGCATGGTCATGGTCAGGATGGTGCCGACCAGGCCGGGCACGATGTTGAGGCGCGAGGAGGCGGCCGGGTTATAGCGCGCGTGCGCCCTGATCTCGAACGGCAGCGATGGCGGGTCGCCGGTGAAGAGATCGTGGTCGAGCGCGGTCTGGACCACGACCGAGAGCGATCCCAGCGCGGACGACGCTGCGATGGGATCGGTGGCATCGGCTGCGACCAGTAACGCTGGATGATCGCCTCGCCGCACCGCGCGCTCGAAGCCACGCGGGATTTCGACGCCGAACAGCACCTTGCCCGATTTGAGGAGATTGTCGAACTCGTCGACATCGTGGACCTGGCGGGTGAATCTGAAATAATCGGTATTTTCCAGCGCCTTCAGGATCGAGCGGCCGAGATCGGTGTCTTCCTGCAACAGGACGGCGGTCGGCAGATTGTGCGGCGTGGTGTTGATGGCATAGCCGAACAGGAGAAGCTGCATCACCGGGATCATCACGATCATCGCAAACGACACGCGGTCGCGTCGGAGCTGGATGGACTCCTTCACCACCATCGCGTAGGAGCGCCGCCAGAAGCCGAACCTGGATTCTCGTAGCTCCTCCCGATGTTCGTTCGCTGCAACCGCCATGCTCATTGGAAATTATCCTTGGAGCGGCCCATCAATTCGATGAACACGTCTTCCAGCGACGGCGCAGCCTTCTGCCAATGCAGAGCCGGCTTGTCGCGCCAGGGCATGATCGACGATTCCAGCGCCGCCTGGTCGCGGCCCGACACGTGTAACGACGTGCCGAACGGCGCGACCATATCGATGCCGGGCTGGCCGGCGAGCTTCTCCGACAGCGCCTGCAAATCGTCGCCGGTGACGGTGTAAGTCGTCAGCCGAGATTTCGCGATCACGTCGTCGACCGAGCCGTGCGCGAGCAGATGACCGTAGGCGATATAGGCGATCTCGTGGCACCGCTCGGCCTCATCCATGTAATGGGTCGAGACCAGCACGGTCAGCCCCTGGCCCGCGAGCGCATGGATCTCGTTCCAGAAATCGCGCCGCGCCTTGGGGTCGACCCCGGCCGTCGGTTCGTCCAGCAGCAGCAATTGCGGATTGGGCAGCGTGCAGGCGCCGAGCGCCAGCCGCTGCTTCCAGCCGCCGGAGAGATCGCCCGCGAGTTGCTCTTCGCGGCCCGAGAGGCCGAGGCGCTTGATCATCTCGCGCGCGGTGCCGCGTGCATCGGCGACGCCATAGAGCCGCGCCACGAACTCCAGATTCTCGCGCACCGAGAGGTCCTGGTACAGCGAGAAGCGCTGCGTCATGTAGCCGACCCGGCGCTTGATCTTGTCGGCGTCGCGCCGGATGTCGAAGCCGAGGCAGGTGCCCTCGCCGCGATCGGGCGTGAGCAGGCCGCACAGCATGCGGATGGTCGTGGTCTTGCCGCTGCCGTTCGGTCCGAGGAAGCCATAGATGCTGCCGCGCTTTACCTGCATCGACAATTCATGCACGACCTCGCGCCCCTCGAAGGATTTGGTCAGACCCTTGACGTCGATGGCTATCGGAGCCGCGGCGTTCATTGCTTGACCGCCACGGGAGTCTTGGGGTTGAGATAGACCGAGATCGGCTGGCCGACGCGCAGCGCATCGGGCCGCGCGGGCCGCGCCTGGATCAGATAGACGAGCTTGTTGCGCTCATCGAGGCTGTAGATCACGGGCGGGGTATACTCGGCCGTGGTGGCGATGAAATAGATCGTAGCGGTGAGGTCGGCGCCGCAATTGTCGCAGGTGACGCGCACGGTATCGCCGATCGCAAGCTTCGGCAGCTCTGCCTCCGGCACGAAGAAACGCAGCTTCATGTTGCCGGGCGGCATGATCGACAGGACCGGCCGCTGTGCCGGCACCATCTCGCCCTCGCGGAAATAGATCTGCTGGATGGTGCCGGCGACGGGCGCAAAGCCGTTGCGCCGCGCAAGCCGTGTTTCGGAAGTGACGACATGCGCCTCCGCCACCCGCAGCGCCGAGACGGCAGAGTCGAGCGTTGCCTGCGTGCCGGCGCCGGTTCCGCGGAGCGACGCGGCGCGGTCATAGCTCTGCTGCGCATTGGCGAGAGTCGCCTTGTTCTGATTGAGATCGGCTCTTTGCAGATCGTCGTCGACGGCGTAGAGCCGATCGCCCTGCTTGACCTCGTCGCCCTCGCGGACGTTGAGCCTGGTCACGCGGCCGGATTCATCGGGGCTGACAAAGATCATGTCGGCTTCGACCCAGCCCTGGAAGCCTGGATCGCGCTTGTCGTTGCAGCCGGCAAGCAGTGTTGCGAGAGCTGTCGCCGCCAGTATTTGCAGCAAAAGGCGCGGCATCCTCATGGCTTGCTCGGTTCACTAAAAATGAGATCGAGATGCACGCGGAACATCTCGACCGCATCCAACGGTGCGTGACGTTCAAAAAGGCTCTTCCAGATCACCGCTACGATCGCGGGCGCGATCATGATCTGCGGAAAGCGTGCGAGCTCCGCCTCGCGGATTTCGCCGCGCGCAACCGCAAGCTCGATCAGCGCCTGGATACCGGCGAGCCCGCGCGAGATCACCTCGCGGTAGTAAAAATCGGCGATCGCCGGAAAACGCGCGCCCTCGGCGATGATCAGCCGCACGATATCGGCGCGCGGCGTGCTCACGATCTCCTGGATGAAGGTCATCGCCGTACGCTCAATTGTCTCGCGGATGGAGGCACCCATCGGCGGCGGTCCGGCGAGCCGTGCGACCAGCGGCACGATCGCGGTCCGGATCAGCTCCTCAAACATCGATTCCTTGTCCTTGAAGTGCAGATAGATCGTGCCCTTGGCGACGCCGGCGCGCTTGGCGACGTCGTCGAGCCGCGTCGCCGTGAAGCCGCGCGCGACAAATTCCTGCAACGCTGCCTCCACGATGGCCTGACGCCGCCCCGCGGCTCGCTCAGCGCGGTTTGAAGGGGCCGCGGCAGCGTTGCTGTCGCCTGCCCCGTCCCCTCCTGCGCCGGCCGGAGCCGATGGTTTCGGGATCTTTTTCATGTTGGTAATATGACTGACTAGTCAGTCATATTCAAGCGATAATTTGGCGAGGGTTCGCCTCGGCGTGGCGCGGCATGGGAACCGCCGTCGTAGCGGTCCTGCGGCAGGCCATGGCAGCGTTAGCTGTGAAACTTCAACCCATCGACGATCTTGTCGATCACCTTGCGCTCGGCGCGCACGGCGATTCCGACCAGATTGAGATCGGCGCGGGCGACCGCCTTCACCACCTCGCGGTTGGCGGCGTCATGGGTAGTCCTAAACATCTCTTCGGTGTAGAGCGCGGGCACGACGTTACGCGCCAATGCTCGCTCCATCGCGCGCGACAGCGACGGCCTGTCGGGCGCCATAGATCAGGATCGGCTGGCCGATCAGCGCGAGATATTTGGTGCCGGAGCCGTCCTCGTAGGCATCGCCGATACAGGCCGGGAAGGCCGCGGCAATGCCGCCGGCGAGGAACGCAGCGACGTTCAGTTTCTGCCATGGTTCGAGGTCGGTCCGGACCACGACCGCGATCTTGGTGTCGAACTGCATGGTGTCTCCAACCGGTCATTTCCGGGCGCGGGCGGGAAATGACGACCCGGTGGAAAAGAAATCAACCCTTCGCGTCGCAGGCCCAGGCGCGGATCACGCATTCCTTGCCCCCGAACTTGTAGCATTCGCGCGTCGCTTCATTGAGCGAAGAGGAAATATGCGGCCGTACCGCATAGCCGTGCGGGCCGCAGGGGTTGGTCATGTCGATCGAGAGCGCGGCACAGGCGCGCTTCATGGTCACCGCCGTGCAGGCGCCCTTGCATTGCTTCAGTGCAGCCGCGCGCGCCGGGCCCTCGCCGGCATAGTCATAGGCCTGGCCATAGGCGCCGCATTTGCCGACCGCGAAGGCGCCGGCGGCCCAGGTTTGTGTGGCGAAGCGCGTTCCGCCGATCGCAAGCGCCAGGGCAAACACGAACAGCGCGCGGCGCTGCGCGGCAACGGTCGAAACGATCAAAGGCCCCTCCCCCGGATCAATCCGGGGAAATCTATCGAGAGGCCGTTGAGACTTGGTGAACGGGAGGTTGAATTAATGCTGATGGGCGGATGCGTAGGATGGGTAGAGCGTCACACGCAACGACCGCTCAACGCATTCAGGGCGCAAGCGAAACCCATCGTTGACGAAGAATGGTGGGTTTCGCTTCGCTCTACCCACCCTACGAAAGTCAGCCGCGTCTTGCCGCTTCCAGCGCCTGCGGCGTGTCGATGTCGAGGAAGGCACCGTTGCCCTCGACGGGAACTTCCGCAATGGCCTCGCTGTGCCTGGCGATCAGGTGCCGGGCGCCGATGTCGCCGTCGAGCGTCATCAATTCGTTGAAGAACCGCCGCGACCACAGCACCGGATTGCCGCGCCTGCCGTCGGCGACAGGCACCACGATCAGATTGCCGCGATCCGGCGCAAATGACTCGATCAGGCGGTCGATCAGGTTGGCGTCGATCAGTGGCATGTCGCCGAGACAAATCACGGCGCCGTCGGCATTGGCCGGCACCGCGCCGATGCCGGCTTTCACCGAGCTTGCCAGTCCGCCGGCAAAATCGGGATTGCGCACGAATTTTACCTTCAATCCGGCCAGCGCCTGCTCGACCAGCTCGGCCTGGTGGCCGGTGACGACGATGACGCGGGAGGCTTGCGACGCCAGCGCCTGTTCGGTCGCGATCCGCACCAGCTTCTTGCCCTCGAGCTCGGCGAGCAGCTTGTTGGGGCCGCCCATCCGGGTCGAGCGGCCGGCGGCCAGGATGATTGCCGCGA
>JAFAUV010000296.1 GCA_019243075.1 Bradyrhizobium sp. | reverse complement strand
ATCCCCGCCGAATCCGGCGGATAGGATGCGACGAAGACGATGTCGGGCTTCGCGGCGTTGACCGCGCGAATGATGCTGGAGAACTCGGCCGTGTTCGGCGGATAGGACTGATCGTACACGATCGGGATGTCGAGCTTCTTGGCGACCTCGCGCGCGGTCTTCGCCAGGTTCTGGGCAAACTCCTGGTCGGCCGCCAGCAGCGCCATGGTCTTTCCGCCGGCCTTTTGGCCGAGCGTCAAGAAGCCGGTGGCCCAGCTGTCCGCCGGTCCCCACGGGGCGTTGTTGAACCACATGTCGTGATGGATCTTGCTGTTCACCTGGAACGAGAAATTGCCCATCAGGAGCAGCCCGCGCTGCTTGACCAGGGGCAGGATCGGCGCGGTGGGCACCGTCGCATAGGGCGCAAACAGGAGGTCGACCTTGTCGACGTCGATCAGCTTGGCGTAAAGCGCGGGCGTCTCGGAAGCGCTCGATTTGTCGTCATAGACGACCAGCTCGACCTTGCGGCCAAGCAGACCGCCCTTGGCATTGACGTCGTCGCGCCAGATCTCGATTCCGAGCAATGAGGGCTTGCCGCCGCCGGCAAGACCGCCGGTCTGCGGCATCGACATGCCGATCTTGATCGGCGGTCCTTCGCCATACGCGGCCGTGGCGAGCCCAAGCGCAACCACGGCCGTTGCCCAGCCGATCAGCATTCTACGATTCATGTTTCCCCTCTACGCGAGTGTTTTTGGTGATTGGTACTGATTTGTCGTTGGCGGCTTGGCGATCGGCCTCAGCTTGCCGCCGGCGCCGCTGCAGCAATTTTAGCTTCCTTCAGGATCGCCGATGGATCGGAGCCGACGCGTCCGCCGGTCTTGTCGGCCTCGCTTTCGCGCGACAGTTTCAGGTCGAAGCGGACGCTCGGCAGGCCCGGAATCGGGCAGTCGGGATCGGCGGGCACGATATCGACCGCGAGGTCGTCGGAGGAGCCGAACACGACGTCATCGGCCAGATGCGGATCGTCGCGCAGATATAGCGCGGTGACGAGCTCGCGATAGCCGGGAGAGCCGACCAGGAAATGGATATGGGCCGGCCGCATGCCGTGCCGCGCCTGCGCCTTCACCATGGCACCGACCGGGCCGTCCATGGGGATGGAATAGCCGCGCGGCTTGACCGTGCGCAGGACGTAGAGCCCGTTCTCGTCGGTGGCGAACACGCCGCGATAGTCCACGGCAGAAGCGTTCTCCTGAATATCATAAAGACCGTCGGCACTGGTTTGCCAGACCGAGACGGTGGCGTCGGTCAGCGGCTTGTCATGGATGTCGGTGACGCGGCCATAGAGCACGCATTCGGTCCCCGGCTTCACATGCCTGGCGATCTGGCTGCCCGCGGCGAGTCTTGGCGAAGCCTCGCGATAGAACGGGCCAAGCAGGCTGGTATGGGTGCCCTCTTCAAGGGCGGTCTCGTCATGCAGGCCATTGACCAGCGCCGAGAGACCGAGCGTGTCCGAAAGCAGGATGAACTCCTGGCGCGCCGGCGTGCACGTCTTGCCGACCAAGGTCATGAACTCGATGCCCTTGATCCATTCGCCGGGGGTGAGGTTCACCTCCCGGGCGAACGCGTGCAAATGCCGGACGGCAGCAGCCATGATCTCGCGCATGCGTGCGTCGGGGGTAGTCGACATCTGGTCGAGGACGGCATCCGTAATCGTTTCGGGTGTCAGTTCCCGCATTGCCTGCTCCCTCCTTCACCCACCGGTTTTCGCGGCGGCGACGGTACCCTAGCGTCCCCGGCACGAGCCCGTCCAGAGCGCAGAAAGGCTTAGAGAACAGAAGAACTCGTGACCTTCGCCGCACCGCGGCATCGCGCTAAAACGCGCTCAGTCGCAGCGGGCCTCCAGTCCGGCTGCATTCAATTTGGTCAGGACATCGTCGAGGTGGGCGCGGTCCCGCGTTTCGATGACGAGCTGGAGCAGGGTCGCCTTGGCCGGCAGGTCGGAGAAGGTGCGCTGATGCGAGACTTCGATGATGTTCGCACCCGCTTCGGCCAGCAGTGCCGCGACCGCGGCCAATTGGCCGGGACGATCGACGATATCGAGCGACAATTGCGTCAGCCGCCCCTCGCGCGCCAGCTCGCGCGTCAGCACCGAGGCGATCAGGCGGGTGTCGATATTGCCGCCGGTCAGCACCAGCCCGACATTGCGGCCGGCAAACAGCGCGGGTTTGGCCTGTACCGCCGCCAGCCCAGCAGCGCCCGCGCCCTCGACGATGGTCTTTTCGATATTGATGAGCGCTGCGACCGCGCGCTCGATCTGCATTTCGTTGACCAGAATGATGTCGTCCACCATCGTGCGGATGATGCCGCTGGCGATTTTCCCGGGCGACTTGACGGCGATGCCTTCGGCAAGCGTATCGCCCCGCATCGGCAAATGCGCATGCTTGATGACATTGTACATGGACGGATAAAGCGCGGCCTCGACGCCGATGATGGAAAGCTCCGGCTTCACCGCCTTGGCGGCGACCGCCATGCCCGAGATCAGCCCGCCGCCGCCGATGGGAACGACCAGCATATCCAGCGCCGGCACGGCTTGCAGCATTTCCAACGCGATCGTGCCCTGGCCGGCGATGATCAGCGGGTCGTCATAGGGATGGATCAGCGTCATGCCGTGCGCGCGGCCATGTGCCTCGGCGATGGCGCCAGCTTCCTCCACCGTCTGCCCGGAAATGATGACGGCAGCGCCATGTCGCCTGGTGTTCTCGATTTTCACCATGGGCGTGCCGACCGGCATGACGATGGTCGCGGGAATGCCCAGCCGTTGCGCATGATAGGCGACGCCCTGGGCGTGATTGCCCGCCGACATCGCGATCACGCCGTGCTGCCGCTCCTCGGCCGATAGCGCCCCCAGGCGATTGAGCGCGCCGCGCTCCTTGAAGCTCGAGGTGAACTGCAGGTTCTCGAATTTGAGCCAGATATGGCAGCCGCAGATTTCACCGAGCGTGCGGCTTTCGCTGCAGGCGGTGACCACGACCGAGCCGCCGATCGTCGCCGCCGCCCTGGTGATGTCAGCCGGCTTGACGGGAAGGCTTTCCATAGCAGACACCCGCGCGTGGTTGAGATGAGGCGGCGAAGTGTCGGCGATCTCGCACTTGGTATCAAGCAACCTGTGCCGCGCCGTTCCGGACCAGGCGCTAGTCGCGCTTGAATTGCCGGGAACGCGAGGCCCGCCATAGCGCCCACAGGATCGAAAGCCGCGATGGCGTCTGCAAGATGAACGGGTCGTTGTCGGCACGTGACATCCGCTCGAGATCGCGGCGCGTCAGCACCAGCGGCAGGAAGACCGGCCGAACCCTCGCCGGTACCTGCACGAGGATTGCTTCGGCCGTCCGCAAATGCGCCCGCGCCTCGCCGAGCAGCCGGTCGAGAGCGGCGCGCAGTTTGGGCGTTTGCGCGGCCGAAAACACCTCTTCCACGCTGCTGCCTTCTGCCTGCAGGAACTGCAATGGCAGGAACAGCTGCCGGCGCGAAGCGTCCCGCGGCAGCGATGCGATCACCTGCACAAAACCCAGCGCAAAGCCTGCGTGACGCGCCAGATGCTCGATTTCGGCCGATGGCGGCGCCAGGATACTCGCGGCCAGCGCAAACAGCGCCGAAGCCGTCTCATGGACGTAGCCCTCGAGCGCGGCCAGAGTCGGCATCGGATCGTTGTAGAGATCGAACTGATGCTCGTCGATCAGCCGCGACATCGGTTCGGCGGGAAGCCCATGGGTGCGGATCGCGGCGAGAAGCTCGGACGCGACCGGATTTCCCTCGACCCCACCATGGCCTGCGCCGGCCAAGAGATCGCTCCACCATCGCATCCGGACTTCGCCCGGCAGAGGCTGGCTGACCTGGTCGCGGATGCGGGAGATCTCGACATTGAAGGCATACAGCGCCAGCAAGGCGCGCCGCTGCTCGGCGGGCACGAACAAGGTGGACGCATAACGGCCAAAGTCGTGGCTGCGCACCAGATCGGCGCAAAAGGCCGCGCCGTCACGCCCGGCGTCGCTCATGGCACCGCGATCAGCGCAGCCGCCACGCGCCGCCGCTCGCCCAGCATGATGTTGTAGGTGCGGATCGCAGGACCCGTCTGCATCGCATCGAGCACCACATGCACGGCTTTCAGCGACGCACGAAGCTCGGCCGGCGGGACCCAGGCGGTGGCGCCGGTGCCGACGATCAGCGTGTCGATGGCGTTCGCCGCCGCGAACACCTTGTGCAGCGAATATTTGTCGATCTGCTCCGGCGCCGTGACCTCCCAGGCCCAGATGGCGTCGGGCAGGCACAACAGCGAGCCCCGATGCGACATCTCGGCAAAGGCAAAGCCGCCCTTGCCGTAGGCCTCGATCGGCGCCGATCTCGGAAGATGCGGTGCGTCCGAGGAGTTCGTCATCGCCGTTACTTCTTGGCCGCCGCCGGCTTCTTGACCGGCGTTTCCGGCGCCTCGCTGCGTGTGGTGCCGACGCCGAGATAGATCAGGATCGGCGCCGCGATGAAGATCGAGGTATATGTGCCGACCAGGACCACCCCGAACATCATGACCGCGGTGAAGCTGTGGATCGCCTGCCCGCCGAACAGGAGCAGCGCGAACAGCGCCAGCGTCACGGTGACGTGGGTGATGATCGAGCGCGACAGCGTCGAGTTGATGGACTCGTTGAGAAGCTGCGGCATCGGCATTTTCTTGTAGCGCCGCAGCATTTCGCGGATGCGGTCGTAGATCACGACGGTGTCGTTGAGCGAGTAGCCGAGGATCGTGAGCAGCGCCGCGATGCTGGTCAGGTCGAAATCGACCTGGCTGATCGACATGAAGCCGATCGTGAGCACGATATCGTGCACGTTGGCGATCATCGCGCCAAGCGCGAACTGCCATTCGAACCGGAACCAGAGATAGATCAGGATGGCGACGATCGCGAGCATCAGGCCAAGCATGCCATAGGCCAGCAGCTCGCCGGAGACGCGTGGGCCGACGACCTCGACGCGGCGATAGTCGACGGAATCGCCCAGCGCGCCGCGAACCTTGTTGACCGCCTCCTGCTGCGCGGCATCGCCGCCCGGCTGCTCGGCGACGCGGATCAGCACCTCCTCCGGCCCGCCGAATTGCTGCAACTGGATGTCGCCCAATCCGAGCTTGCTCAGGGTCGCACGCATGGCAGCGATATCGGCAGCGCCCGACTTGGCGCGGACCTCCATCAAGGTGCCACCCTTGAAGTCGATGCCGAAATTCAGCCCGTGGGTGAAGAACAGCGTAATCGCGACGATCGACAATGTTGCCGAGATCGGAAACGAGATGCGGCGGAACTGGGTGAAGTCGAAATGCGTGTCGTCGGGCACGATGCGCAGCGACGGGAAAACCCCAAGCGCGCTGACCACCGTCAGAATGACGATCAGGATGCCAAGCCCGATGAGAACGTAATGAGTCACTTGTGGCCTCGCATCAGATCGGCACGCTTTGCGGCCGTTTCCACCGCACCCACCACGCCACGATCAGGCGCGTCATGGTGAAGGCGGTGAAGACTGTGGTGAGAATGCCGATGCCGAGCGTCACGGCAAAACCGCGCACCGGCCCGGTGCCGATATAGAACAGCACCGCGGCGGCGATGAAGGTCGTGATGTTGGAGTCGAGGATGGTCGCCAGCGCCCGCCTGAAGCCGGCATCGATGGCCGAAATCGCATTACGCCCGCCGCGCAGCTCCTCGCGGATGCGCTCATAGATCAGCACGTTGGAATCGACCGCGATACCGACGGTAAGCACGACGCCGGCAATGCCCGGCAGCGTCAGCGTCGCATTCAAAAGCGACAGCACGCCGAAGATCATGGCGACGTTGATGATCACGGCGACATTGGCGAACAGGCCGAACAGCCGATAGGTCACCAGCATGAACACCACGACCATGATCGCGCCGACATAGGCGGCCAGTTCGCCCTTCTCGATCGAGTCCTGGCCGAGGCCCGGACCGACGGTGCGCTCCTCGATCACGGTGAGCGGCGCGGGCAGCGCACCGGCGCGCAGCAGCACCGCCAGATCGTTGGCCGATTGCACGGTGAAATTACCGGAAATCTGCCCCTGCCCGCCGGTGATCGGCTCGCGGATCACGGGAGCCGAAATCACCTGGTTGTCGAGCACGATGGCAAAGGGCTGGCCGACATTTTCGGACGTGGCTTGAGCGAATTTGCGCGAGCCCGCGGTATTGAAACGGAAGTTCACCACGGGCTCGCCGGAACGCTGGTCGAAGCCGGGCTGCGCATCGGTCAGATCGCCGCCGGACACCAGCACCTGCTTCTTGATGACGTAAGGCACTTTCGGCGACGAGGCGCTCATCAGGAGCTCGTCGTCTGCGGGCAGCGAGCCCGCTTGCGCCTGGTCCGGCGGCACCGAGCTGTCGACCATCCGGAATTCCATCTTCGCGGTCCTGCCCAGCAGATCCTTCAGATGCGTCGGGTCCTGCAGACCCGGCACCTGCACCAGGATGCGGTCGTTGCCCTGGCGTTGGATCAGCGGCTCGACGGTGCCGAGCTCGTTGACACGGCGCTCGACGATCTGGATCGACTGCTCGATGGTCTGACGGATGCGCTCGTTGATCGCGGCCTGCGGCACGGTCAGACGGATGTTGCCGTTGCCGAGGTCGGCGACTTCCAGGGAACGCTGGCCGTTGGAGCCGAGCAGGCCTCCGAGCGGCTGGATCAGCTCGCGCAGCTTCGACAGCGCGGTGGCCTGCTCGTTGTCCCGGCTGATATGGACTTCGACCCCGTCATTCTTGGTGCCAAGGCCGGTGTAGCCGATCTTGGCGTCGCGCAGCGTCCGGCGCACGTCATCGCGAACCTGGTCGAGCTTTTCCTTCCTCACATAGTTGGAATCGACCTCGAGCAGGAGATAGGAGCCGCCCTGCAGGTCGAGGCCGAGCACCAGCCGCCGCTGCGCCCAGGCCGGCCAGGTCTTGACCTGCGCCTCCGGAAAGAAGTTCGGCACGGCACAAAGGCACACCACCAGCGCCGTCAGGATGATGCCGAGCGCCTTCCATCGGGTGAAATACAACATCGAGTTGACTCGTCAGATTTGCGAAAGGCGGCGCGCCCGAAGCCGCGAATTACATCAGCTCGCGGGCGTCTCGTCCCTGGTGATCTCCTTGGCCGGCTCGCCCTTGGCGCGCACGCCCGAGATCATCTGGCGCATCTGGCGGACGCGAACGCCATCGGAGATTTCGAACTCGATCTGGTCGTCATCGACCACCTTGGTGACCTTGCCGACCAGGCCGCCCGAGGTCACGACCGTATCGCCGCGGCGGATGTTCTTCACGAGCTCGGCGTGGTCTTTGACCTTCTTCTGCTGTGGCCGCAGAATCAGGAAATACATGATCACGAAGATCAGCGCGAACGGCAGAAGCGACATCAACATGCTGTTGGTGTCGCCACCGGCCGCGGCCTGGGCATAGGCAGGGGTAATGAACATCAGGAGATCCTCGTGAGACGGGCTGAACCGGCTGCGCCCGAAAAGGTCCGGCTCGGGGCAAATTCGCGCGGAATATAGCGGCCGCGGTCCCAATTGCAACGCCGCCCAGCTCCTTCTCCTGGCCCGCTTGCAGCAGCCGTCAAGGCCCGATAAGGCTGCCCCATCAGGAACTTGAGTCATGTCGAGAAAACCACGCAAAACCGCCTACCGTGCCACTTCCAGGGCCGCCGCGCAGAAGGCTGCCAAGGTCGCGACTACCCTCCCCAATTCGCTTTCCCCCGACGATGTGCCGGTGCGGATCGCCCGGGCCCTCGAGGCCATTGCGGCTCACCTATCCGCAGCTTCGCCTGCGCCCGACGCCACGCGGTCGTTCGCCGATGCCGACGCCTTTGTCTGGCACCCCAATGGGCGGCTGTCGGAGGTCAAGCAGGTCAGCCGCGTCGACCTTTTCCTGCTCAAGGGCATCGAGCGGATGCGCGACATCCTGATCGAGAATACCGAGCGCTTCGCCAAAGCCCTGCCCGCCAACAACGCCCTGCTCTGGGGCGCGCGCGGCATGGGCAAGTCCTCCCTGGTCAAGGCCGCGCATGCCACCATCAATCTCGAGCGCAAGCCCGCCGACCGGCTGAAGCTGATCGAGATTCACCGCGAGGATATCGAAAGCCTCCCGGCACTGATGGAGCTATTGCGGGCCTCTGCCTTCCGCTTCATCGTGTTCTGCGACGACCTCTCCTTTGACGGCAACGACGCCTCCTACAAGTCGCTGAAAGCGGTGCTGGAAGGCGGCATCGAGGGCCGCCCGGACAACGTCATCCTCTATGCCACTTCCAACCGCCGCCATCTCCTGGCGCGCGAGATGATCGAGAACGAGCGCTCGACCGCGATCAATCCGGGTGAGGCAGTCGAGGAAAAGGTCTCGCTGTCGGATCGGTTCGGGCTGTGGCTCGGCTTCCACCGCTGCAGCCAGGACGAATACCTCGCCATGGTGAAGGGCTATTGCGGCCATTTCGGCATCAAGACGGACGAGGAAGAGCTGGAGCGCGAGGCGCTGGAATGGTCCACCACCCGCGGCTCCCGCTCCGGCCGCGTTGCCTGGCAGTTCGTCCAGGAATTGGCGGGACGGCTGGGCGTGAGGCTCGGCGGGAAATAGCTGCTTCGCCGGGGAGGACTGCAGATGGGCCAGATGCTGACGGCTCGGCTGCCCGCCTTTCTGCTAGCCGCCAAGCGGCACACTCATGCGGGACTTGATGACAACGCCACTGTGGCCGCCCCACTGACCCAAGGGGCGAAGCAGCTCGAATACCGCGACGGAGAGCTTAGCTACCGCGATATCTATTTTGGCATGGCGTATTTCGCAGGACAGGAGGTTGTAACCGCAAACGGGATGCCGATCTGGTCGATGAGCTATGCCGGCGGTGTTTCAAGAGACATCAGCGAACCGGAAAGTGTGCGAAGGATATACGCGTTTCTTCGCACCGCCATGCTTCCGGTCGGCGAAGAAAGGCCATTTCGCGGTCCGGCCCGCTTCCAGCAAGACGAATACCTTTACACCGACGCGTCTCAAGGCGGACTGACGGCGTTTCACGGCAGCGAACATGTCTATCGACGCGGAAGCCAAGTCTACGCCTTGCACGACGGCGGCGGTATCATCCGATCGCAGGCCCACGGGGCGCGACCCCCTGGACTTACGCCCCGCTCAGGAATTGAAGCGGGTCGACGGGCTGAGAACCCTTGCGGATCTCGAAGTGGAGCTGCGGCGACCCCACCTCTCCCGACTGACCCGATTTGGCAATCACCTGACCGCGCTTGATCGTATCCCCGCGCTTCACCAACAGCTCACTCGCATGGGCATAGGCGGTGACATAGCCGTTGGAATGTCGAACCAGGATCAGATTGCCGTAACCCTTCAGCTCATTTCCGGAATAGGCGACGACGCCATCCTCGGCGGCCTTGACCGGCGTGCCCTCGGGCACCGCCAGGTTGATGCCGTCATTGGACTTGCCGTTGGTCTTGGCGCCGTAGCCCGTGATCACCTTGCCGCGCACCGGCCAACGGAAAGTCGGCAGCGCCCCCGTGGCTTCGCTCGCCTTCACGACCGGCGTCTCAGCGGGGCTTTCTTCGGGTGGCGGATTGGCTTGCGCCAGATGCGCACTCTGCTGGGGCGTGGCGGAAGCGACCTTGCTGTTCGCAGCCGCGGCGGCTGCGACCGTGGGCGCGGCGCCGACGACGGCGACCGGGGCGGCCGGTGCAGCGGCGGCAGACTTCGTCGGCACGGCCAGGCGGGCGCCGAGCTTGAGTTTCGCGGAGGCGTCGATGTTGTTCGCCTTGGCTAGCTCGGCGACCGAAACGTGATTCTGGCGGGCGATGCTCGCCAGCGTCTCGCCGGGATTGACGATGTGAATGCTCGGAGCGGCGGCAGCGACCGGCTTGCTCACGGGGGCCATGGCAACCGGCGCGGCGACCTGGGCTGGAGCCGCAGGCGCGGCAGCCGCTGTTGTGGGGCGAGGAATGATCAGGGACTGGCCGGGCGAGAGCGTGCGCGGGCCTTTATAGCCATTGGCGGCGAGGATCTGGGCCGGCGTGACATGATAGCGCTGCGCCAGCACTTCCAGCGTGTCGCTGGTGCCGACGATGATGGTGGTGCCTGCCGCCGGACGCGCTGCGGCAACCGAGCGAGGCGGCACGCTGGAAGTGGTCTCCAGATGCGGCTGGGCCGGCGGCGTGGAAGCTGGCGCATAGGAGGCAAGCCCTCGGCCGCCACCGGACACGCCGGCGCTTGCGACGGGATAGGACTGCGGTGCCGCAACGGCCGGCGGCGACGCTGACGAGGCCGGGTGGGAATATTGCGGCAGTTCGCGGCGTTCGATCTGGGGTTGGGCTTGAGCTTGGGGCGCCGGACTGGGCACCGAGCCGGTGGCTTCCGGCTGATAGCCAAAGGGATTGGCCAGACGGCTCGACATGTCGCTGCTGCAGCCGGCGATCCCGATTGAGATCAGTGCCAGCGCCGCAAGATGCGGTACGCGGCGCGAGCCGAAAAAGGCGTCAGCACGGGACATGATTACTCACTGGTACGCAACAAACGACGCCTTTGAGTAAACACATTGCCAGTAAATAACCGCTTAAGCCGGCGGTAAGGCCTTGGCGAGACTGCCGATCCGGAATTCACGGATTGGATTAGAGTTCGCGCGCAATCCCCGGCAGCGCCGGCACAAAGCGCACGTCCACCAGCTCTTTCCGCTCCAGGCCGCTCTTGGTTCTGACGAGGCGAACCAGCGTCTGCACGCCGTGATGCGGCCCGACCGGCGCGATCAGGATACCATCTGTCTCCAGGCGGTCGGTGAGGTTTTCCGGAATATTCTCCATCGCCGCAGTGACGATGATGCGGTCGAACGGGCCGATCTTGGCGGGAAGGTTGAGGCCGTCGGCGAGCATCACCTCGACATTGTCGCAACCCGTCTGCTCAAGCCGCCGGCGGGCGGCATCGGCCAGAGTGCGAAAGCGCTCCACCGTCAGCACGTGGCCGGCAAGCCTCGACAGGACGGCCGCCTGGTAACCGGAGCCGGTACCGATCTCGAGCACGCGATGGTGCCGTCGCAGGTGCAACTGCTCGGTCATGTAGGCGACCACGAAGGGTTGGCTGATGGTCTGTCCGCAGGCGATGCCGAGCGCGCTGTCCCGGTAGGCGTCGGCCCGATCGCCCTCCTCGACAAAGGCCTCGCGCGGTACCTCCTCGAGCGCCCGCAGCACCGCCTGGTCGCTGATCCCGCGGCGGCGCAGGGTGAGCTGAAACATCATCTTCTCGGGTGGGCCTTGCCGTGAGGACATCATGGTGTTGCCTAGCTTGCCGGGGATTCATCCGGTCGGATTATCGATGCAAACTGCAGCGATGGCTTCGGAGCATTCTCGCAGACATCCGTTCCAGCCATGGAACCTGGAACCTGCCAGGCGTCGCGACGTTGGGCTGCGTCGTCCCGATTTTTGCCCGCCCTTTGCAGAGGACAACGGCCCGCCGTCCCCGGTGCCGGCCATCTAAACGTTGCACCCATTGACGAATTTTGCGAACCTCGGCAACCAAGATGGGCAAGGACTGATCTTATGACAGCGACGCGGCCGCCACGCGGCTCAGTGTTCCTCGTTGAAGACGAGGTCATGATCAGGATGATGGTTTCCGACATGCTGGAGGAACTCGGCTACACCGTGGCCGCCGAGGCAGGCGAAATCGGTGAGGCCCTGCGGCTTGCGGAAACGACCTACTTCGATCTGGCAATCCTCGACGTCAACGTCAACGGCAAGGTGATTTCTCCGGTCGCCGATCTGATCAAGGCCCGCAACCGGCCCTTTATCTTCGCGACCGGTTATGGCTCCTCCGGCCTGCCCGAGGAATATCGCGACCGCCCCGCGCTTCAGAAACCGTTCCAGCTCGAGACGCTCGGCAAGATGATCGACACTACGCTGCGCAGCGCACCAGCGTAGCAGCTATTTCAGCGTCTCGGTCAGCGTTTCTGAAAACACCTCATCCGTGCGATCGAGCCTGAGCGGCGTCACCGAAACATAGCGCGCCGCAAGCGCTGCCAGATCGGTGCCTTCGGCGGGCGTGTCCATCATCGCCGCGCGCTCGAAGCCGATCCAGAAATAGGGGTTGCCGCGGCCATCTCGGCGCTGGTCCACCTTCAGGAAGCCGAGATTGCGCGTGCCCTGCCGGGTGACGCGAAGGCCGGCTACCTCATCCGGCGCACAGGCCGGAAAGTTCACGTTGATCACGGTGTTCTTCGGTATGCCTGCCTCGATCACCTTGCGGATGATGGAGGGCCCAAATCTCAGCGCGGTATCCCAGAGGGGATGGTCGCGCGTCTCCATGGAAAATTCCTGCGACAGCGCAAATGACGGTAGTCCGAGAATGGTGCCTTCCAGCGCGCCGGCGATCGTGCCGGAATAGACCACGTCCTCGGCGACGTTGCGGCCCTTGTTGACGCCGGACAGTACGATGTCCGGCATGGTCGCGCCAAGAATATGCCGCGCGCCCATGATGACGCAGTCGGTCGGCGTGCCGCGCACGGCAAAATGCCGAGGGCCGACCTCGCGCAACCGCAAGGGATCATTGAGCGACAGCGAATGCGACACGCCGGATTGATCGAGCTCCGGCGCCACGATCCAGACATCTTCGGAAAGCGCGCGTGCGATTTCCTCGACGACCTTCAGGCCCGGCGCGTGGATGCCGTCATCATTGGTGCAGAGAATCCGCATCCGCCAAAATCCTTATCCGCCGAATCCGCATGTTTTCCAGGGCCGTCTTATCCCTGGAATGCAGACGAGGCAAACGAGCCAGGAGGTGGCGGTCAGAAGCGAAAATGGCGTGTTTGCCGACCAATTGTTAAGCCGGCACTTGCTTTTGCCGCGCCGACGGCGGCAGTAACATGGCGTTGGGTTTTGGCCTTTTTCCAGGGAATGGCGACGGGGTTGCCGCATGACCCGCATTTTTGCCGCTACCGCGATTTTGATTTGTCTGGCTTTTTCCTTTTCCGATCCGGCGCGTTCGGACGGCAGCCGGAATCTGGCGACCGACAACGGTTGTTTTCCCTGGCAGGATTACCGGAACGGCCAATGCGTGGCGAAGCCGTCGCAGGCGCCGCCTCCCCTGCCCGAGCCGGGACCGGCCGCCGCACCGCCGTCACCGCCGCCGCTCAACGCGGCCCCAAGCCCGCCACTCGTCTGCCCCGAGGGCGCCAGCAATGACGGCGGTCGATGCCTGTGCCCGACGAGAACGCATCTCGAGGGCGCCAGCGGACGGTGCGTGGCCGATATCGGCCCGCGCCAGCCCGAGCCCGCCATCGTCTGCGACGGCGGCACCCTCGCCGATGGCGCATGCGCCTGTCCGCAAGGATACGACCTGATGCCGGCGGCGGGAAATGCCGCGGGTGGCACGTGCGCACGCGCCAATGCAGACAACTGTCTCGGCGGCGAATTGACGGTGAGCGGCAAATGCATCTGCAGCGGGCAGGTGACGATGGACGGCGAGACCTATCTGCTCGAATATTCCAGGGGCAAGTGTTTGCCGATGCGCTGCCCCATTGGCGCGCTTCATGATGGCAAATGCGGCTCGACCACCACCTCGGCACAGCCGAGCGCCGAACCCGGCAGGCTCCGGCCCACGCCAGAGCAAGCCAGGGACGCCTCGGACGAAGACGAGCACCGCCGCCATTGCGCACATGGCATGGTCGTGACCCGCTCGGGCTGCGTCCCAGCACGGCGCCGGCCGTCCGGCTGGGAGGAAAGCGCGCGGCGATATTATCGCAACTATTATCCAGGCCCGGCAACGCCGCCGTTTTGAGACCCCGTCAGCGGCGAATCCGCCACCGCGGCAAGAACTTTGCCGAGGCGCGCTCGATGCGGAAGCTCAGCGGTTGCGCCTTGACCGGTGGCAGCCCGGCCGCGACCGGTGCCAGCTCTGGCAGGCTGGTTTCCGCGATCGGCATCGTTTGCATGATCGGCGCTGCAGGTTTCGGCAGCCCGCCGGCGACGGGCTCAACCAGCTCCAGGACGCTTTCCACCAGCGGCTTGCTGTTGCGCGGCACCCTGGGGAAACGCGCGCGGGCCAGATCCAGCGCCTTGTTGAAGTCATTGATGTTGAGCCAGGCGAGCGCGCCCATGCGCTCCGCCAGATCATCGTCCCAGAGGCGCTCCGCTTCGACGTCAAAGGCGCCCTTCAGCCGCTGGTCGACGGCCTGGACCCCAAACCCGGTAACGGCCCATTGTCTTCCAACCCAATAAATGTCGCGGTGCAGACCCATAAAAACCATCTCGCTGCAGGCGAGACGCAACATAGCGAGGCGCCCGCCATTCGCAACAACGAAGGCGGGCGCGCAGAAAAAATTCGCAAGGTGATTTATTTCTCGGGCTCGATCAATTTGAGTCCGCCCATATAGGGCTGCAACACGTCGGGCACTGCAATCGAGCCGCCCTGCTGCTGATAGGTTTCCATGATCGCGATCAGTGCACGGCCTACTGCGGTACCCGAGCCGTTCAGCGTGTGCACGAAACGCGGCTTGCCGTCAGGCCCGCGCGAACGCGCATCCATGCGGCGCGCCTGGAAGTCGCCGCAGACCGAGCAGCTCGAAATCTCCCTGAACGCGCCGCCCTCGCCCTGGCCGGGCATCCACACCTCGATGTCATAGGTCTTTTGTGACGAAAAACCCATGTCGCCGGCACACAATGTCATCACGCGGTAATGCAGATCGAGCTGCCTCAACACCTCCTCGGCGCAGGCGAGCATCCGCTCGTGCTCGTCCTTGCTGGTTTCGGGCGTCGTGATCGAGACCAGCTCGACCTTGATGAATTGATGCTGGCGGATCATGCCGCGGGTGTCGCGACCGGCTGCTCCCGCTTCCGCGCGGAAACACGGCGTCAGCGCGGTGAGCCGCATCGGCAGCTCTTTTTCATCGACGATGGTTTCGCGCACGAGATTGGTGAGCGAGACCTCCGCCGTCGGGATCAGCCCGAGACGCTCGGTCTTCAGGCGGTGGTCGGGAGCGATCGTCAATTCGCCCCTGACAGCCCAGAACTGATCGTCCTCGAATTTCGGCAGCTGGCCGGTCCCGAACATGACGTCGTTGCGGACGAGCAGCGGCGGATTGATCTCGGTATAGCCGTGCTCGTTGGTGTGCAGATCGAGCATGAACTGCCCGATCGCACGCTCCAGCCGCGCGAGCCCCTTCTTCAACACCACAAAACGCGCGCCCGACAGCTTTGCGGCGGCCGCGAAATCCATCAGCCCGAGACCTTCGCCGAGTTCGTCATGCGGCTTCGGCGCGAATCCGAATTCGCGGGCCTTGCCGAACACATGATGCTGCACGTTGCCGTGCTCGTCCGCACCGTCCGGCACTTCCGGCAGCGGCAGGTTCGGGATCGCCGCAAGCTCCTTTGCAAGCTCCTCATCCGCTGCCTTGGCGGCAAGCTCTAGCTCGGGCATCCTGCTCTTCAGCTCGCCGACTTCCGCCATCAGCTTGGCCGCGCGCGCCTCGTCCTTGGCCTTCTTGGCCTCGCCGATCTCCTTCGAGGCCGCATTGCGTCGCGCCTGCGCCTGCTCGGAGGCGAGGATCGCCGCGCGCCGTTTCTCGTCGATCGCCAGCAGCGAAGCGGACAGTGGCGACAGCCCGCGGCGCGTCAGGCCGGCGTCGAAAGCTTCGGGGTTGTCGCGGATCGCTTTGATGTCGTGCATG
Source organism: Bradyrhizobium sp. (assembly GCA_019243075.1). GTDB lineage: Bacteria > Pseudomonadota > Alphaproteobacteria > Rhizobiales > Xanthobacteraceae > Bradyrhizobium. Next base: position 1,490 of record JAFAUV010000296.1, on the reverse strand, counting down.
GCTGTCAGACCTTGAGTTGCGCCGGTGAGAACGGCGCCTTGCAGTAACCCGAATGAAGTGGATTTGGAACAGCCGCGCCGCGCCGAAAACCCGACGCCCATCGCGGCGAGGCGCCCTACTCGGCGGGATTGGCCGCCGGGGGGACGCCGGTGGTAGAGCCTTGCGAGGCAGCCGCCTTCTTTTCCACGATGCTCACCGCGATGATCGAGCCCTCGTAGAGGGCGAGCAGCGGCAGCGCCAGCGAGGCCTGGCTCAGCACGTCGGGGGGCGTCAGCACGGCTGCGATGATGAAGGCGATCACGATGAAATAGCGGCGCTTGTCGCGCAGCATTTTCGACGTGATGATGCCGACGCGGCCAAGCAGGGTCAGGATCACCGGAAGCTGGAAGGCGATGCCGAAGGCAAAGATCAACGACATCATCAGCGAGAGATATTCGCCGACCTTCGGCAACAGCGCGATCTGAGCGGTCTCCGTGCCGCCCGCCTGCTGCATGCCGAGTGAGAAACGGATCAGCATCGGCAGCACGACGAAATAGACCAGCATCGCGCCCATGACGAAGAAGACCGGCGTCGCGATCAGGTAAGGCAGGAAGGCGTTGCGCTCATGGCGATAGAGCCCCGGCGCCACGAATTTGTAGATTTGCGTGGCCACGATCGGAAACGAGATGAAACCGGCGCCGAACAGCGCGAGCTTCAACTGCGTGATGAAATATTCGAGCAGCGCGGTGTAGATGAATTTCGAATTTTCCGCGCCCGCCACCCAGACGAAGGGCCAGACCAGGACATTGTAGATGTGCTTGGCGAAGAAGAAGCAGAAGATGAAGGCCACGCCGAAGCCCAACAGCGCCTTGATCAGACGCGAACGCAGTTCGATCAGATGATCGAGCAGCGGCGCCTTGCTGGCCTCGATGTCGGCGTCGGTCATGACGCTTCGGCGTCCTTGAGCCCGTTCGTCGCCTCAGGTTCGGGGATATTGCCCTCTGGCTCAACTTCGCGCGTGATCGCGAGCGGCTCGCTGGCCTCGTGAGCTGTCGCTTCGACGAAGGTTTCGGCAGTCGGCTTTTCCGGTGTGGTCGGATCGGTCGGCGGCTCGACCATGGGAGGCTCGGCGGGCTTGTCGATCTCCTCGATGCGAAGCGCCTCGGTCACGTCCTTCTGCAGCGACGTCATCAGGCCGCCGCCCGAGGTGAAGCCGGTAGCCGCTTCCCTCACCTCGTCAAAGCTCTTCTTGAGGTCGGCCATCTCGGCCTCGCGCATGGCTTCCTGGAACTGGCCCTGAAATTCGGCGGCCATCCGCCGCGCCTTGCCCATCCATTGGCCGACCATGCGCAGCACGCCCGGCAGTTCTTTCGGGCCGATGGCGATCAGCGCGACAACCGCGATGACGACCAGTTCACTCCACCCGATGTCGAACATGAAAGATTCCGCTCACGCGAAGCCACATGCCCCATTGACCGGACCGGGGCAGTTTCGCGTCTCCCTCAATAAGA
>JAFAUV010000249.1 GCA_019243075.1 Bradyrhizobium sp. | reverse complement strand
TGCCGGCATCGTCCTCGCATACCCTGATCGGCTCGATCATGGGCGTCGGCATCGTCAACGCGCTGATGCGCGGCCGTGACGGCACCTCGGGCGTCGACTGGTCGCAGGCCGCCGGCATCGGCAAGGCGCTGCTGCTGTCGCCGCTGTTCGGCTTCGTGCTGGCCGCGATCCTGCTCGCGATTCTCAAGGCCGTGCTGCTGCGCGCGACGCCTGCCCTGTTCGGCGAGCCCAGGAACAATGAAGCGCCACCGTGGTGGATTCGCGGCATCCTGATCCTCACCTGCACGCTGGTCAGCTTTTTCCACGGTTCGAACGACGGCCAGAAGGGCATGGGTCTGATCATGCTGATCCTGATCGGCACGGTGCCCACCGCCTATGCGCTGAACCGCTCGATGCCGACGGGCCAGATCGAGGCGTTCGCCAGGAACTCGGACGCCGCCAGCAAGATCATCGAAAGCAAGGCGGCCGGCTACCAGGTTCTCGGCAACCCGCGTCCGGCCGTGACGCACTATGTGGCGCAGCACCAGATCGATGAAGGCACCTTCCCGTCGCTGGCGGTGCTGGTGCGCGACATCTCCAAGCAGGTCAGCGAATATGGATCGCTGGCCAAGGTGCCTTCCGAACTCGTCGGCAACACCCGCAACGACATGTATCTGGTGTCCGAAGCCGTTCGCTTCCTGATGAAGGACAAGCAAGCCGAGCTGAACGCAGACGACGTGACGACGTTGAACGCCTACAAGGGCTCGCTCGACAGCGCCACCAAGTTCATTCCGGGCTGGGTGAAGATCGCGGTTGCGATCGCGCTTGGCCTCGGCACGATGGTAGGCTGGAAGCGCATCGTCGTCACCGTCGGCGAAAAGATCGGCAAGACCCACCTCACCTACGCGCAAGGAGCGTGCGCTGAGATCACGGCGGCGGCGACCATCGCGGCGGCCGACGGCTACGGCCTGCCGGTGTCGACCACCCATGTGCTGTCATCCGGCATCGCCGGCACCATGGCGGCCAATGGCAGCGGCCTGCAGTGGTCGACGATCCGCAACATCGCGATGGCCTGGGTGCTGACGCTCCCGATTGCGATGGTGCTCTCGGGCTTCCTGTACTTCTGCTTCGCCCACATTTTCTGACGCCAGGATAAGCTCAAGGCGATGGAGGCCCGCCCTATCGGCGGGCCTTGGTCGTTGCGATGAGCTTCGCGGAGACGCCTTTGCACCCAGCGCCGACCGATGCGATCCGCGCCTCTGACGCTCACGCGACGAGCGTGTTCTCCACCAGCTTGATCCAGTACGAGGTACCGTGGACGATCGCCTCGTCGTTGAAATTATAGGCGGGGTGATGCAGGCCGGCGCTGTCGCCATTGCCGCAGAATATGAAGGCGCCGGGACGCGCCTCGAGCATGAAGGAGAAATCCTCCGCGCCCATCATTGGCGGCATTTCGTGCACATTGGCGTCGCCGGCGACCTCCCTGGCGACGCGGGCCGCAAATTCGGTCTGCGCGGCATGATTGACGGTGACGGGATAGCCGTGCTCGTAGGTGAGATCAATCCTGGCGCCGGTGACCTGCGCCACGCCTGCGCACACTTCGTGCACGCGCTTCTCGATCAGGTCCTTCACTTCCCGCGTCAGCGTCCGCACGGTGCCGCGAAGCTCGGCGGTCTGCGGAATCACGTTGCGGGCGTTGCCGGCGTGGAATTCGCAAATCGAGACCACCGCCGACTCCAACGGATCGACGTTGCGTGACACGATCTGTTGCAAGGCCGTGATGAGCTGCGTGCCCACCAGCACCGAGTCGATGCATTTGTGGGGCCGCGCAGCATGCCCGCCATGGCCCTCGATCCTGATGTCGACCGAAGCGGTCGCCGCCATGATCGGCCCCTGCCGGATCGCGAACGAGCCGACCGGGATGCCCGGACCGTTGTGCATGCCGTAGACCTGCTCGATGCCGAAACGTTCCATCAGCCCGTCCTTGATCATCGCCTTGGCGCCGGCCCCGCCCTCTTCCGCCGGCTGGAAGATCACCACCGCACTGCCGGCGAAGTTGCGCGTTTCGGCCAGATAGCGCGCGGCGCCGAGCAGCATCGCGGTGTGGCCGTCATGACCGCAGGCGTGCATCTTGCCGGGCGTTTTGGACGCATAGGGCAGATGGGTCGCCTCCTCGATCGGCAACGCGTCCATGTCGGCACGTAGCCCAATCACCTTGACCTCACGAGTGCCCTGCCTCTTGCCCCTGATGACGCCGACCACGCCGGTCTTGCCGAGCCCGGTCGCCACCTCGTCGCAGCCGAATTCCCGCAGGCGGTCGGCAACGAATGCTGCAGTGCGGTGAACATCATAAAGCAGTTCCGGATGCTGATGGATGTCCCTGCGCCAGGCCTGAATATCGGGCTGCAGATCGGCGACACGGTTGACGATGGGCATGGGAAATCTCGGTCGGTCTTTTTGCGCTCGTCCTGTCTAGCACGCAAAACGGGTTCCACCCAACTGCCCCCGCGCCGCTGTACAGGGACCGACGGCAAGGCTATGGCCTTGAGGAAAAGCGCTGCCCGAGGAAGACTTATGCGAAGGCTTGAA
>JAFAUV010000162.1 GCA_019243075.1 Bradyrhizobium sp. | reverse complement strand
ACAGGTGCAGGAATCCGCGCGCATGGCGAGCGATGCCGTCGGCCAGGCCCGTTCCACCACCGAGCGCGTCAGCGAGCTGTCGAAGGCCGCAACCCGCATCGGCGACGTGGTCGAGCTGATCAACACGATCGCGGGCCAGACCAATCTGCTGGCGCTCAACGCCACGATCGAGGCGGCACGCGCCGGTGAGGCCGGCCGCGGCTTTGCGGTGGTCGCCTCCGAGGTGAAGGCGCTGGCCGAGCAGACGGCAAAGGCGACCGGCGAGATCGGCCAGCAGATTTCTGGCATCCAGGTCGCCACGCAGGAATCGGTCAGCGCGATCAGGGATATTTCGGCGACGATCGAAAGGATGTCGGAAATCTCCTCGACCATCGCGTCCGCAGTCGAAGAGCAGGGCGCCGCCACCCAGGAAATCTCTCGGAACGTGCAGCAGGCCGCGGTTGGCACGCAGCAGGTCTCGTCCAACGTCACCGATGTCCAGCGTGGCGCGACCGAAACGGGGTGCGCGTCGTCACAGGTGCTGTCCGCGGCGCAGACGCTGTCCTCGGATTCGAACCGCCTCAAGCTCGAGCTCGGCAAGTTCCTGGAGACAGTGCGCGCGGCCTGACGTCGGCGGAAGCGAGGCTGCGGCCGGCGCGGCTCACCCCGTTGAGCGCCCGGCGCGCAACAATTAGCGCAACGACCGCGATCAGCTCTGCGAAGAAAACAACCGGCCAGTCGAGCATCGCATCTCCAGGTCTCAGCACGGCGTGCTTGGCTCACGAAGTCGAATGTCCTAGCGTCGCCCGCGAACGCGCAGCCCCGGTGCCGGCCGCTCCTGCAACACCTCGCGGCGGAAGCGAAACAGCGCGGCGGGTCGTCCGCCGGTCTGCGTCGACATCGCGCCGGTCGGCTCGACCAGCGCGCCCGCTTCCACGAGCCGGCGGAAATTCTGCTTGTGCAGGTGCCTGCCCGAGATCGCCTCCACGGTTCGCTGCAACTCCGTAAGGGTAAATTTCGGCGGCAAAAGTTCAAAGACGACCGGCCGATACTTCAACTTGCCGCGCAGGCGGGCAATTGCGGTGGCCAGGATCCGGCGGTGGTCGAAGCGCATGGCGACGCCGAGCGGCGGAAGCAAGCCGCGCCGCAGCGCCACAGGCCGCCCGTCGCGCCGCGCCTCCTCCACCAGTCCCGCTTCATAGAGCAGTTCGTAGCGGTCGAGCACATGCTCCTCGTCCCACTGCGCACCCTCGGTGCCGAAATAGAGCCGTACCCGATCCTTGCGCGGCAGCGCGCGCGTCGTCTCCGGCGCCTCGCCTTGCTCGGCCCATCTGCTCAGCTCGGGAAGGATGTGACGGCGAATGATTTCGGGCTGGTCACCCCGCCAGTCTTCCCAGGGAAAGAAGCCGTACCAAGGCTCGAAGCTCGCGCTCGGCACGCGTGTGCCGCTGGATTCGGTGGTGCGGGTCAGCGCGAGATAACCGATGGAAGCGACATGGACATCGGTGTCGCCGGGCTGGGTGTGCCGGCCGCGATCGCCGAACGTGTAGAGCTGTTCGACATAGCCGAGCCGCAGTCCGGTCTGCTCCTCGACCCAGGCGCGCAAGCCGATCTCGAAGGTGCGGTGCGCGACCGCGTCGAACGGCCCGAAGGGAAGGCCGGTGAGCCCGTCGCCGCCGCCGGAGGCGCTGAGGATCAGCGGCTCATTGTCCTCGATTGCGACAATGGCCGCGGTCAGTCCGATCTCGATCGGCGTCAGAAGCTTTTCGCTCATGTAGCCGCGATCATAAGGACTATTCGAGCTCGACGAGGAAAGGTTTGCCTTCGACCATCATGGTGGCCGGTCCGATGCTCTCCAAGGCCCGGATCATGCGCCCGTCGCGGCCGAGCGCCTTGTCGGCGAGGCTGACAATCAACTTGTTCGGCGAGGCAATCGGGGAAGCGGCGCGGAGTTTCCGCGCGATCTCCATCTCGTCGCGATGCGGGTTGAGCATGCAGGCTGCGGCAAAGGCGCTCGCGGTGGAGCGGCTGACGCCGGCATAGCAATGGATCACCAGCGGCGCCGTGCGGGCCCAGCCGCGCACGAAGTTCAACACCTGCTCGACATGCAGCTCGGACGGCGTGGTATAGCCCTCCATCGGCTCGGTGATGTCGTCCATCGAAACCTTCAGATGGTTGACGGCAAGCACCGATGGCGGGCGCTGCACCTGGTGGACATTGCCCATGACCGTCAGCACATGGCTGGCGCCGGTCATCCGGACGATTTCGGGCAATGCCGCGAGCGAGCAGACGTGAATCATGTCGGTCCCTTCCCCCACGCGAATATAAGCTTGCGGAGGCCGTGGTGAAAGCAGGTTCGAAGCTGGCGTTCAAGCCTGTAACGAGTCGAATCTGGCCAGGAATCGCTTCTCCGCCTTGGCCGCGCTCCACGGCGTCAGATAGTCCTCGCGCGCGCTTTGCGGCAGGCCGGGATCGCGGCCGAACAGCCGCTTGGCCTCGGCTTCTGAAAATCCGGCCAGCATGGTGGCTTCGAGATAGGCTGCGCCGCGGTCGGCATTCTTGATCTGCGCGGTGACCGAAGCGTTCAGTTCCGCCGGCAATCCGAAGCGGATATGGATCGCCGACAACAGCCGCTTCTCGACCAGTTTGTACTCGCCGCCCAGCACCGCCTTGAATGGCGAGATCATATCGCCGATCACATATTCGGGCGCGTCGTGCAGCAGCGCGGCCAGCCGAAGCTTTTCATCGATTCTCGGCGTGTGCATGCGCATCACGGCTTCGACGAGAAGCGTGTGCTGAGCGACCGAGAAGATGTGGGAGCCTGAGGTCTGGCCGTTCCAGCGCGCCACCCGGGCCAGTCCGTGGGCGATGTCGGCAATCTCGATGTCGAGCGGCGAGGGATCGATCAGGTCGAGCCGCCGGCCCGACAGCATCCGCTGCCAGACGCGACTGTCCGCCGCGGCGCGCTTCGCCGCCGTCATTTGGCTTTGAGGCGCGGCGCGCGCGGTTTCGCGCCGCAGCTTCCATGACAGAAGCAGGTGACCAGATGGTCGTTGACCATGCCGGTCGCCTGCATGAAGGCGTAGACGATGGTCGGGCCGACGAACTTGAAGCCGCGCCCCGCAAGCTCCTTTGAAATCTTGACCGAGACCGGCGTCGAGGCCGGCACGCGCGCGGTGGTCTTGAACTGGTTCACCTGCGGCCTGCCGTCGACGAAATCCCAGAGAAATTTCGAGAAGCCCGGGCCTTCTTCCATGATCTTCAGGTAGGACTTCGCACTTTCGATCGCGCCTTCGATCTTGGCCCGGTTGCGCACAATACCGACATCGTCCATCAGCGCGTGGATCTTCTTGGTGTTGTAGCGCGCGATCTTCTCCGGCTGGAACTGATCGAAGGCCCGGCGGAAGTTGTCGCGCTTGCGCAGGATGGTGATCCAGGAGAGGCCGGCCTGGAAACCGTCGAGGATCAGTTTTTCATAGAGGGCGCGGTCGTCATATTCCGGCACGCCCCACTCGGTGTCGTGATAGGCAACATAAACCGGGTCTTCACCCGGCCAGGGGCAGCGCATTTTGCCGTCGGCATGCAGACGGGCGGACCCGCTCATGCGACGGTCTGCTTCGTCGCGGCGCGGATGGAGTCGGCATCGGCGAGCCGAATGCCGAGTCCGCCGGCACTGAGCGTCGCGCCGGCATCGAGCGCATCGGCGACGCGATCGACGCGGAGCAGGGCCAGACCGTACTGACCCGACGTCGAACCCATGATGCCGACCGGCTTGTCGCCGGCGAGAACCGGACTGCCGGCCTCCGGCGGTGCGCCATCCAGTGTCACGCGGACGGTGCGGGTGCGGGCGGTGCCGCGATGCTGCATGCGCGAGACGACCTCCTGGCCGACATAGCAGCCCTTGTCGAAATCAACGCCATGCAGCCGGTCCATATTGGTCTCGTGCGGAAAAGCGTCGCCATAGATGAAGTCGAGCCCACCGCGCGGCACGCCGGCGGCGATGCGATGGGCTTCATAGAGCTCGCTGTCGACGAGGTCTGCCCCGATCAGATCGGCCACCTTCTGCGCCAGCTCTTGCGGCGCCAGAATGCGCCAGCCGAGCGCGGCGTCGCGCGGGTCGGCAAAGGCGAGATCCGGCTTCACGACGAGTTCGCCGCCGCCCCAGGCGGCGATCACGCCCAGATTGCCGGAGAGATTTTCGATTCTGACCTTGGCGCGGAGCTTGTAGAAACCGAGCCTGTCGGCGAGCGCTGGCGCGAGCGGCCTCGGGCAATCGAGCAGAAAGCCGCCGCCGGGACCGGACGGTGCTTCGGTGAGGAGAAAGTCGACGATGATCTTGCCTTGCGGCGTAAGCAGCGCGCCGAAGCGCCCCGATCCCGGCGCAATCTCGGTCACATCAGTCGTGACCAAGCCATTGAGAAAATTGCGCGCGTCCTCGCCGGATATCTTGACCACGCCGCGATCAGGAAGAAACGCTGCCTTCATCGGTCCAATGCTCTTGACGTTCTTGGTGAGCCGCAAGGAAGCGGATTTCATGCGACAAGTTAAGTCGCTCACGCGCCGGGAACAAGGCCCGCGGGGCTCAAGTTCCCCCTGAAAAGGCGCTGCCAAATGATGACACGGATTCGGCCCGCAGGCTTGGCCGGCCGTGCGCGAAGGCGTGAAAGGCCTGAGCCTTACTGCCTCGCCAGAGCCAGCGAGAACTCGCCGTTGCGCACGCGCGCCGATAGTCCCTCGACGAATTTCGCGACCGCGTCCTCGCCATAGGTGCCGACCAGCTCGGCGAACGCGGCAAACAGGCTCGCCTGCGCGAGGCAATCGCCGTCGATGCCGTCGTGGCGCGCTTCCGCCCAGGCTTCGTTGAGATAGTTTAGCGCGGCCTGCTTCTGCTCGTTGTCAGGTAGCGCGTCGCGGGCGAAGGCAAAGGACGAGAAGGGATGCATGAAGTCAACAGGCAAAGTTGCGCGTCGCCGCTGCGGGACGCGTCGGGAGAAGACCGGTGTAGCATGCCGGCCCATCTCGCCTAGAGCAGTTCTTTAAGAAGGGTTAACGAGGCTGGCGACATCCTGCGGATGATTTCCCGCGAGCGCCGAGAGCGGCTGGAATAGCCTCGAGAATAGCGCGCGGCGAGGCGCAAAGTTGCAGCGCGCCGGCCGCGATCAGCTCCTCCCGGCTGCCATAGCCATAAGTGACGCCAATCGCGTCGATGCCATTGGCTTTCGCGCCGAGCACATCATGGCTGCGGTCGCCGATCATCAGGGCATGTGAGGGATCGGCGCCGGTCTGCTCCAGCGCGTAAGCGAGGAGTTCAGCCTTGTGCACGCGCGTGCCGTCGAGCTCCGAGCCGAACACGTGTCCGAAATGGCAGGTCAAGCCGAAATGATCGATGATCCGCCGCGCGAAAACATGCGGCTTGCTGGTCGCAACGAAGATGCGCGCGCCCGCGCCGCTGAGCGCCGCGAGCACGGGCTCGATGCCGGGATAGACGCTGTTCTCGAACAGCCCCACCTCGCCGAACCGCTCGCGATAAAGCTCAACCGCACGATCGGCGAGGCTTTCACCTCCTAGCAGCGTCACAAAGCTGGCGCGGAGCGGCGGCCCGATGCACCAGGCGAGTTCGTCCTGCGAGGGCACGGGACGATCGAGCTTCCGCAGCGCGTATTGGATCGAGCCGGTGATGCCCGGCTTCGGATCCGTCAGCGTGCCGTCGAGATCGAAGAAGAGCGCGGTCTCAGTTGGCATAGCGCGCCGTCAGGTCACGCGAGATTTTGGAGCCCTCGTCGATATAACGGCGGATCGCGACCATCGCGGCCGGCGTGCAGGTCCGGTAGGTCTGCTGAAATCCGTTATAGCCACGGTTGAAGCCGGCGATCATGCGGGCGCGGCGATCTCCCGCTGGCGTTTCGGCGTCGATCAGCGCCTGCATCTCGTTGCGCCATTTGCCGCCTTCATTGCTGCCGCAAATGCCGCGCAGATAATGCAGCGTGCCCAGGATCTCGGCGAGGCGCTGCAGATCGCCGTCGAATGGCGCCGGCGCGTCCTCGGCGCGCGCCGGCGCAGAGGCGCAGGCAAAGACGGCAATGAGAATGGCGAGCAGGCGCTTGGACATGAATGGGTTCCGGGATGCTCCGGTGATAGCCTTTTAGTTGCGCCGGAAGCAAGGCGCGAAGCTCATCCTGTGATCAGAAGGCGGGCGGCCTCGACGACCTCGGAAAGGCCGCCGGTCAGCTTCAGATCGCCGAAATGGCCAGGCTGCAGCCATTTGAAATCGTCATGCTCCTCGTTCAGGACCGGTTCCCGCCCGGCCCAGCGTGCCGCGAACGACAGGATCACGTAGTGCCCGCCGGCGGAGCCGGCCGGCAGCACCTCGCGCCAGCCGGCCAGCCCGACAATGTCGATGTTGAGGCCGGTTTCCTCGTCGACTTCGCGCGCGAGCGCCGTGTGGAGGCTTTCGCCATATTCCACCCGGCCGCCCGGCAGCGAATAGAACCCCTTGCCCGGCGAGCGTGCGCGCCGCACCAGCAGCACCTTGCGGTCGCGGAAGATCGCCGCGCTCACTGCCAATTGGGGACGCGACGCCGGATCGGCGGGACGCACGGCGATCAGCTCGCCATGATGGTTTCGACGTCGGCTTCCGAGCCGCCGTTGATGACGCCGCCGGCCGCCGCGACCAGCGGCTTCAGCCAGCCGATCGCCTGCTCGGCGAGCTTGGCCTTGGTCGAGTCCTGCACCGCCTCGCGCATCGCCGAGCCGACCTCGCGCAGGATCGAGGTCATGGTCTCGGTCATCTGGTCGAACTCCGCGCGGATATCGGCCGCGGCGCACTCATAGGCCTCGATCGCCAGATCCCGCGCCTTGAAATTGGAGGCCCAAAAATGTTCGGCATAGGACAGGGGCGACCAGGCCAGAAAATCCTCGGCGCATTCCGGGATATCTGGAATCATTTCGAGCAGCATGATGGCTTCGTTGAAATGATTGAGATAGTCGGTGGCCAGTCCCGTCAGCGGATTGATGTTAGCGGCCTTGAGCGCCGCGGCCCGCGCTTCCGCGCTCAGGCCCGCCAGCTGCGACGTCGTGCGATCTTCTCGCGCGGATGGTTGGGCCGGTGCGGTCATCGGTCGCAGTGTTCCGGTTCGGGGTTAAAAGGTGCTGAACGGATGATCATTTAGGCTTCAGAATGTGCGGACGCTTTGTCATTACCTCGCCTCCGGCCGCCGTGCGGCAGCTCTTTGGCTATCTCGAACAACCGAATTTCCCGCCCAGGCATAACATCGCACCGACGCAACCTGTGCCTGTCGTTATTGTCGAAAATGGCGTCCGTCATTTCAAATTGATGCGCTGGGGGTTTGTGCCCTCCTGGGTCAAGGATCCCCGCAAGATTGCGCTCCTGATCAATGCGCGCTCGGAGACCATCAAGGAGAAGCCGGCGTTCAAGAATGCCATGCGTCGACGTCGCTGTCTGATTCCGGCCGACGGTTACTACGAATGGCAGGTGTCCGGCGGCCGCAAACGGCCTTTTTTCATCCGCCGCCGCGACGGTCGTCTGTTCGGCCTCGCAGCTCTCGCGGAGAACTGGATCGGCCCGAACGGCGAGGAACTCGAGACGGTCGCGATCGTGACGGCCGCGGCGAGTGCCGACCTAGCCGTGCTCCATCGCCGCGTGCCGGTCACGCTGACGCCGGATGATTTCGCGCGCTGGCTCGATTGCAGTTCCGATGATGCCGCGCCCGCGATGTCGCTGTTGAAGGGTCCGCTGCCCGGCGAGTTCACCTGGCATGAGGTGTCGACGCGGGTTAATCATGCCGACAATGACGATGCGCAGTTGCTGCTGCCGATCACCGACGAGCAGCGTGCCGTCCAGGACGCCCCGAAGCCCAGGGCCGCGCCGCGCAAGGCGTCGCCGCCGGTCGATGACGGGCAGGGCAGCTTGTTTTGACTTTCATCGCGTGTTGGCCGTGCCCACCATCCGCACTCCGACCGCCCACTCTGCGATCCTCATCTGAAGATATGCAGCGCGGCGTATTGCAGCAGCATGATGGTCTTGGCGTCGCAGATGCGGCCGTCGGCAATCATGGCGAGCGCTTGGTCGATCGAGAGCTCCAGCACCTCGATGTCCTCGCCTTCATGAGCTAGTCCGCCGCCGTCGCCGATCTTCATCTCCGCCTCGTATTCGGAGACGAAGAAGTGAATTTTCTCGGTCAGCGCGCCCGGGCTCATGAAGGCTTCGAACACCTTTTTGGGTTCGTGCAGCCGATAGCCCGATTCCTCCTCCGCCTCGGCGCGGATGCGCACCTCCGGCAGCTCGCCGTCGAGCAGCCCGGCAATGGTCTCGATCATCAACTCGTCGCGGCCGCCGACATAGGCGGGATAACGGAATTGCCTGATCAGCACCACTGAGCGCTGCGCCAGATTGTAGGGCAGCACGGTCGCGGCACCGCCGCGGTCGTAGGTCTCGCGCGATTGCGTCTGCCATTCACCGTCGGTGCGGCGCCAATCGAGTGTCGTTGTTTTCAATGTGCCGTAATTGTCGGAGAGCAGGCGGACGTTTTTGACGCGTATCCGGTCGGAGATGCTCATGCCTGACTTTCCGGCCGCGCAAGCTGCCGCGCCTGCTCGCGGCCGTCGAGCCATTTCGCGAACACGATCACCGGCGCCTCGTCATAGCCGATGGTTTCATAGAACGCGCTCGCCTTGGCGTTCTCCTGCCGCACCAGCAATTGCAGCTTGGCGATGCCGGCCTGGCGCAGCCAGTCCTCCGCGGCGCTCATGATGGTGCGGCCGAGCCCTCGGCCGCGGCGATCGGGGTCGACCGCGACATAGTAGACCCAGCCGCGATGGCCGTCATGGCCCACCATGGCCGATGCCACGATCTTTTCGTCCTCGCGCCCGAGCAGGACCGTGGAGTTCGGCCCCTTGCGCGCCAGCGCGATGTCGGCGGCGGGATCGTTCCAGGGCCGCGTCAGCGCGCAGCGCTCCCACAGCGCGACAACGGCGGCAACTTCCGCATCCTCGATCGCGGCGATGGCGAGCCCGGCAATCATGATTCAAAACCTTGCGTTACAGCACCTTGCCGGGATTCATGATTCCGTGCGGATCAAGCATGGCCTTGAACGCACGCATCAATTCGATCGCGGTCTTGTCCTTTATGTCCGGCAGCTCGTCGCGCTTGAGCACGCCGATGCCGTGCTCGGCCGAGATCGAGCCGCCCATGCGGAGCACAATGTCGAACACGGCTTTGTTCACTTCATGCCAGCGGTTGAGGAAGTCCGCGCTATCGCCGTCCACGGGCTGGCTGACATTGTAGTGAATATTTCCGTCCCCCAAATGGCCGAACGGAACCGGCCGCGAGCCCGGGATTAGTTTCGCGACAGCGGCGTCCGCTTCCGCGATGAAATCCGGCACGGCTACCACGGGAACGGAGATGTCGTGCTTGATCGAGCCGCCTTCCGGCTTCTGCGCCGCCGACATCTCGTCGCGCAGCTTCCAGAACGCCTGGCGCTGGGCCAAATTGACCGCGATCACGGCATCCTCGACAATGTCTTGCTCCATGCCCTTCTCGAGAATCGCTTCCAGCGTCGAGGGTGCGTCGTCGCGCGGCGAGGACAGCTCCATCAGCACGTACCAGGAGTGCTTGCTCTCGAGCGGATCGCGCACGTCGATGCCGTGGCGGATCGAGAACTCGACCGCGACCGCCGAAAGCAGCTCGAAACTGGTCAGCGTGCCCGCCGCTTCGTTCTGCGACAGAGACAAGAGTTTTAGCGCCTGCGCCGGCGACTTCAACCCGACATAGGCAGCCTCGATCGCGCGCGGCTTCGGAAACAGCTTCAGCGTCGCGGCGGTGATGATGCCGAGCGTGCCTTCGGCTCCGATGAAGAGATTGCGCAGGTCGTAGCCGGTGTTGTCCTTTTTCAATTTCGACAACAGGTTCAGCACGCGTCCGTCGGCAAGCACGACCTCGACGCCGAGCGCCATCTCGCGCGCCACGCCATAGGCCAGCGCCGTGGTGCCGCCGGCATTGGTCGAGAGATTGCCGCCGATGGTGCAGCTTCCTTCGGCGCCGAGCGACAGCGGAAACAGCCGGTCGATCTCGGCGGCGCGCTGCTGCGCCACCTGCAAAATCACACCGGCCTCACAGGTCATGGTGTTGGAGGCGGTATCGACCTCGCGGATCCTGTCCATCCGCCTCATCGAGATCACGACTTCGCCATTGTGCGGCGTCTGGCCGCCGACGAGCCCGGTATTGCCGCCCTGCGGCACCAGTCCGATCCTTTGCTCATTGGCAAGCCTGCAGATCGCCGCGACTTCCGCGGTCGAGCCGGGCCGCAGCACCAGGGGCGAATGACCGTGAAAGAGATCGCGCTCCTCGGTGGTATAGGGCGCGATATCGGCGGGATCGGTCAACGCATATTTGTCGCCGACGATCCCGCGAAACTTGGCGATCAGTTCGGCGGAGAGGGCAGGCGTCGTCGTCGGTTGCACGATGTTCATTGATTTATTCCCGGTCGCTCCGCCCAACGGCTGCGCGGCGCAGCCGGTCGTTGATGGCCTCTCCGAGCCCGTGGTTCGGAATCGGCATCACGGCGATGGTTTTGGCCATCCTCGCATCGAGGGCGCGAAGATAGCCGAAAAGATTGGCGGCGGCTTCGTTGAGATCGCCGCGCTCGGATAAATTCATGATGGCCATGGCCTGTTCCGCGCCCCGAAATGGCTGGCCGAAGGCGAGCAGCGCTTCTCCTCGCGCGATATCGGCGGCCTCGAGCCGCACGCGCGTCCGCGGCGCGTAATGCGAGGCGAGCATCCCCGGCGCCAGCGGCCGGGCGCCGTCGCTTTCCGCATCCGCCTGCGGCTGCGCGAGCGCGCGGCCGAGCACGCGCTCGATTGCCTCGCGCGGCAGGCCGCCGGGCCGGAGCAGGATCGGCTCCTCGAAACAGCCCACAATGGTGGATTCGATGCCGACATCGACGGCCCCGCCGTCGATGATCATATCGATGCGGCCTTCCAGATCGCTCTGCACATGGGCGGCTGTGGTGGGCGAGACATGGCCGGAGATGTTGGCCGAAGGCGCCACCACGGGCTTGTCGAAGCGGGTGAGGATTGCGCGGGCGACCGGGTGCGACGGCATCCGGATCGCAATGGTGTCGAGGCCTGCGGTCGCCAGCGCCGCCACGGCGCAGTTTTCGGTCCTGGGCAGCACCAGCGTCAGTGGTCCGGGCCAGAAGGCGCCGGCGAGAGAGCGCGCGCGCGCATCGAAGCGGCCGATGCTCTCGGCGGCGGCGAGGTCGGCGACATGCGAAATCAGGGGATTGAAGACCGGCCGGCCCTTGGCCTGGTACAGGCGGGCGATGGCGTCGGCATTGGTGGCGTCGGCGCCGAGCCCGTAGACGGTTTCGGTCGGGAATGCGACCAGCCCGCCGGAGCCGAGCATGCGGGCCGCCTGGGCCACCTCAGCCTCCCCGGCGAACGAAATATCGGTCGTCAGGCCTGTCTTCACGGGCTTGAAATCTCCAAAATCGGCTTCTTGCGGTGCGCGAAACCCAACGCTATAAGCCGCGGTCTAAAGTCGGAGTGTGGCTCAGCCCGGTAGAGCACTGCGTTCGGGACGCAGGGGTCGCAGGTTCGAATCCTGCCACTCCGACCAGTTTTCATTGGGCTTTTTGTTGTGATCGCTGGTTGTTCCCGAGTCAACCACCGATTCACCCCCCAAATGTAGATCCGATAATGAGAGCCAAGCGGAAACCATTTTCCGGTTCCGCCTTTAATTCATCGGGAGGAGCAGCCATGAAACGGATCGTGCGCGCCGCCACCTATGTTCTGGCCGTGATCTATTTTCTGGTGGACGCGGTCTTTGCCGCCCTGACCAGGCCCATTTCCAAGTGGCTGGCGCGCCACTTCGAAATGCGATGGCTTCGCAGCTGGATTCGGTCGCTTCCGCCCTATCCGTCGCTCGCGCTTTTTTCCGTTCCGGTTATCCTGTTGGAACCCATAAAGCCTTTGGCGGCCTACATGGCGGCGACCGGGCAATTGATCGAGGCCGCGTTGACGTTCCTGGGCGGAGAGGTGCTCAAGCTCGTGCTTGTCGAACGCCTGTTCTGCCTGACGCGGGACAAGTTGATGCGGATTCCCGCATTCGCCTGGGCCTACGGCCACTATACGCGCGTCAAGGCCTGGCTCACGGCAAGCGAAGCCTGGCAGAGAATCCAGGCGCTGCGCAGGGCGGCGTTCGATCATCTGCAGG
This sequence comes from Bradyrhizobium sp., assembly GCA_019243075.1. GTDB lineage: Bacteria > Pseudomonadota > Alphaproteobacteria > Rhizobiales > Xanthobacteraceae > Bradyrhizobium. The sequence goes on along the minus strand of JAFAUV010000162.1, from coordinate 8,304 downwards.
CATGGAGAGAGAGTGCGTCTCGTCGCTTCGCCTGGGATCACCGCCGCTGATTGATCCGGTCGGCAGAAGAGCAGAGCGGGTCATGCGCCCGGCTTCGCGCCTACGCTGCGGAACGACGGCATGGTCCGCACGTTAGTGGTGATGACCCCGGCAGAAACCATCGCCAAACCGATCGCCCGCGCGATCAAGATTTATCGCAGCGTGGCCAGGCACGACCTGGACCTGCGGGCGCGGCGTGGCCTCGCACGGCACATCAAGCGGCTCGCGGATCAGGGCGTGCAGGATCCCAGCCGGCTGACCGTGCACGGCCTCAGCTATTTGCGGGAACTGGAGCGGCAAAAGCCCGAGCGGAACTGCGGTTAGGGATGGCCCGCGTCGTCAGCGGTACCGAGCATTTCGGTTGTCATGCCACAGGCCAGCCCACCCGGCCGATGCCCGGAAACTTCAAGGCCGGGCGACGCAGGTCGAAGCCCAGAACGCCACCAAGCAAATTGAGCTCCACGCCTTCCACCCAGCCGATCGTCAGGCCGAAATAGCCGCCAAGCGAAACGAAGGCACCGGTGCCGGAGGCGGTTGGACCGAACCATCTGCCGCGATAGGGATAGTCCTTTCCGATGGCGGTTGGAGGAAGCACCGCGTCGAGTTCGGGAACGGAATCGAGTACCGCCTGCACGAAAGTATTGGAGTTGGGGCCCGGCCAGGCGCTGTAATCGCCATAGGTCCGGAATCTGTAGTTTTCGATGACGTCGCGGATTTTCGGAATGAGGGCTTCGGCGCTGGCGCCGTCAACGCTTACCACCGTTTCAGGAACAGCTCCGAACCAGCGGCCGTCGGCAACGAAACCGTCGAGGCGAATGGGATTTCCCCACGCCGTATAATCATAGCGGCTGTAGCGTGACGCGCCCCGCTCCTTGACCACGATCCAGGTGTGAACCGCGAAAATCCCGCGCCAGCGCACGGTCCTTGCGGCGAACACGCGGATCAGCGCGTCCTCATGCTCGGAGGGCAGGGGCAGCAGCCCGGCGCTCGACCGGTCGGCGGTCTGCCAGTTATCGCGTCGATCACCGCGCAAGTAGCTGGCGGCCGAAACCGCGATCGGAACAAACAGCAGAAGGAAAAACAGGAGCACGGATTTTTTCAAGGCGGGATCGGCTGAGAGGCTGGACGAAGTCCATGTAGTTGCCGGACCTGGTCCCGCAAGCGGCCGCCGAGTCCGCAGTGCATCACGAGGATGTCATGCCAACACCGCCTTGCGCCGCCGCGCTGATCGCCGGGATCGGTGCCGATTTTCCCTTGATCTGGGTTCGGTGCATCACGCGCCGCATGTTGTTGTCGAAGGGGTCACGGCGATGCATCGTACTTCGGTTGTCCCATAGCAGGAGATCGCCGACGCGCCAGCGATGCTCGTAGCAGAATTTCGGCTGGGTCGCATAGGCCCACAGCTCGTCCAAAAGTTTTGACGAGCCCTCAGCATCGTAACCCTCGATGTAGGAATTCCGGCGCCGGCCGAGATACAACATCTCTTCGCCGGTTTCGGGATGGACGCACAGCGACGGATGCCATGCGCCCGGCGCCTTGTGCGGATCGTCGGTCGGCGTCACGCCCTTGCGCAGGAAGCCGCCGGAATTATAGGTGCCGTCATGCTTGATGCGGCGGCCCGCGATCGCCTTTCTCAGCCCATCCGGGAGACACCGCGCCGCTTCCACCATGCTGCAGAGCCAGGTGTTGCCGCCGGTGTCGGGAATCTCGAGCGCGTAAAGCATCGACGCGAACGGAGGAACGTCCAGATAGCTCATGTCGGTGTGCCATACGGCCTCGCCCGAACCGAGCGCTCCGATCGGAGCGCCAGTGGCGGTATCGAGCACGTTGGAGACGACATAGATATCGGGATAGCCGGGCGGGCTGAGCCGCCCATGCTCCTGGTTGGGAGGAGGATCGAGGTCGCCGAGGGTGCGGCTGAAATCGAGCAGCTCGTCGTCGCCCATGTTCTGATGGCGAAAAACCAGTGCGCCGTATCTCGCGAAAGCCGATTTGATTGCTTCCTGCGTCGACACGGAAACGTCGCGCAAATCGACACCCAGTATTTCGGCGCCGACGATGGCGGTAAGCTCTCTGGTGGAAATCGCCAATGTTCCTCCTCGCGGATTTTCGGATGAGCCATCGAGCGCCCGGAGACTGTCACCTAGACCGGTGATCGTCAACGTGGCGGCCGAGCCGCCGCTCGGCAAAGCGCGCGTGCCAGGCGGCGAGCATGGCCGGCCGTCGCGCCAACCATCCTCGGGAAAGCGGAAGTCGAGATGCGCCAGCCACCGCATCGATGCGCTGAAAGGCGATCCGCTCAGCGAGGCCGAGCTCATGGGCGACGACGACAACCTTGCGCACGAAGGGGGAACGTGACGACGACAGTTTCACGAAACTCTCCGATCGCCGCTACTTCATCCCGGTGATCGACGCGCTCACCGCGCGGGGATCGCGCATCGGCCAGCGGCCGCTGTCGACTTGGGAGAGGAAATCGCCGACGATGCGGTTATATTGCTCCGGCTCCTCGATGTTGATGGCGTGGCCCGAGTTCGGCATCACCGCGAGCCCGGCGGAGGGGATGTTCTGCTTCATCAGGATGGCCGGCAGGAGGCACGGCCAATCCTCGTCGCCGGTGATGACAAGCGTCGGCACCGCGATGCGCTTCATCTCTTCGATCAGCGTGTAGAGCGAGGGCCGCTCCTTCTGCACGCCCTGCTGGGTGTTGGCCGATCCGATGGCGGAATGCTCGGCCAGCATGGCCTTGAACTCGGCGTGGCCGCGCGGGTCCTTGTTTTCATATTGCACGCGCGTGGGCCCATAGGCGTAGCGCTCGGCGAAGGCCGCCATGCCGCCGTTGCGGATGGTGGCCGCGATGACATCGGCCTCGGCACGAAACATCTCGCGCTGGTCGGGCTCGGCGCCATAGCCGCAGCCGCCGATGCAGAGCGACAACGCGCGCGTCGGATGGCGGAAGCCGAAATGCAGCGTCGCAAAGCCGCCCATCGAGAGCCCGATGATATGCGCCTTCGCCGCGCCGATGTGATCAAGCACCGCAAGGATATCGTCGGCGGCCCGCGCTTGCGAATAGGAGGAAACGTGCTCAGGCACGTCCGACGGCGGAAAGCCGCGGGCATTGTAGGCGATGGCGCGATAGCGCTTGCCGAAGTGCCGCATCTGCAATTCGTAGCTGCGCAGATCGCCGGCGAATTCGTGCACCAGGATCACGGGCAGGCCCGAGCCGGTCTCCTCGAAATAGAGCCGCACGCCGTCGTCGGTTGTTGCATAGGGCATATCGATCTCCCGCCTTCTCGTTTTAATAAGCGGCCGATACCGCCGGCGGTTTGGCGCGCGGCAGATAGGTGCCGTAACCCTTGGCCCCCTTGAGCACGCCGTCCTCGACGACGACGCGGCCGCGCACCATGGTCAATACCGGCCAGCCCGTGACCTCCATCCCCTCATAGGGCGTGTAGTCCGAGCCGTCATGGATCAGCTCATGGCGGATGGTGACCCTGCGCTTGGGGTCCCACAGCGCAATGTCGGCATCGGAACCCACCGCGATCGTGCCCTTGCGCGGATAGAGGCCGTAGATCTTGGCGTGATTGGTGGCGCTGAAGGCGACAAAGCTGTTGAGGTCGATGCGGCCCTTCACCACGCCTTCGGAGAACAGGATCGGCAGCCGCGCGGCGACGCCCGGGATGCCGTTGGGCACCCAGCGGAAGCTGGTGCGGCCTCTGGCTACGAGCTTGCCCTGCGGGTCGTCGTAGCGGAACGGGCAGTGGTCGGAGGAAAACACCGAGAACACTTTCTGCTGCAGCCCTTCCCAGCATGCCGTTTGGCTCGCTACGTCGCGCGGCGGCGGCGAGCAGACATATTTGGCGCCTTCCATGTTGAGCTGATCGAGATCCTTCTCGGTCAGCACCAGATATTGCGGACAGGTCTCGCCCATCACGCGCAAGCCCCGCTGCTGGGCCCGGCGGATCTCATCCATCGCCTCTCGGTTCGAGACATGCACGATCATGATCGGCACGTCGATCAGCTCCGAGAGCGAAATCGCGCGATGCGTGGCCTCGCGCTCGACCGGGATCGGCCGCGAGGTGGCATGGAAGCGCGGCGCGGTATTGCCGGCGCGCTCCAGCCGATCGGTGAGGAAGCGGATGGCGTCGAAATTCTCCGCATGCACCATCAGCATCGCCCCGGTCTCGCGGGCGACCGCCATGGTCTCGAGCAGCTCGCGGTCGGATAGCGCGAGGCCCTCATAGGTCATGAAGACCTTGAGCGAGGTATAGCCGTCCTCCACCAGCGCCGGCAGCTCCTGGCCCAGCACATGCTCGGTCGGATCGGTGACGATGAGATGGAAGGCGACATCGACATGGCATTCGCCCTCGGCCAGCGCGTGATAGCGCTTCAGCGCCTCGCGCAGCGTCTGGCCTTTCTCCTGCAGGCAGAACGGCAGCACGGTGGTGTTACCGCCGAAGGCCGCAGAGCGCGTACCCGTTGCAAAGCCGTCGGCCATCACGATGCCCTCGCCGGACGGCTGGGCAAAATGGACGTGGCTGTCGATGCCGCCGGGCAGCACCAGGCGATCGGTGGCGTCGATGATGGTGCCGGCCTCGCCGAGATCGTGTCCGAGTGCTGCGATCTTGCCGTCGCGGATCGCGACATCGGCTTTGAACGTATCGGCGGCGGTCGCGACGGTGCCGCCGCGGATGATCGTGTCGAACAGCATCAGGTCGCACCTCCCTTGTCACTCCGACGATGTTCGATCACGGCCGCGAGCGGCTCCGGCAAGCCGCGGGTGGGCTTCGGATCCGGGCGGCGGAACGTGCCGGCAATCGCCTTGCGCGGCTTGAGCACGGCGAGCGTTTCGGCCTGTCGCACCGCGGCTGCGACCGGGTCGATCACCGGCACCGGAATGCGCTCGCGGACCTTCGCCGCAAGGCCTGCCAGCGGCGCGCCGGAGAGAATGACGACGTCGGCGCCGTCCTCTTCGACCGCGCGCTTGGCGAGCGCGACCAGCATGTCTTCCTTCTCGGCCTGCACATCCGAGATCGAGCGGAAGCGGCCGTCGAGGGTGCGGATGCCGGCGCAGCGCGCGTCAAGGCCGTGCATGGCGACGCATTCGGCGTACCAGGGCGCGAGCGCGTTGGCGAAGGTCACGATGGCGAACTTTTGCCCGACCATGCAGGCCGTGAGCATCGCGGCCTCCGCCAGTCCCACGATCGGAAAGGCGAACAGCTCGCGTGCTCCGAACAGGCCGGGATCGCCAAAGGCAGCAATGATCGCCGCATCGAACGACGAGCCGGCCTCCGCCAGCATCTCGAGCGCAATGGCGCCGCCGATCTGCGCTTCGGCGCGCGTGGCGATATAGGGAACGCCGCGTCTGGCGGTGAGGGCTACAAGCTCGGTGCCGGGCGATGCGGTGCGCGCGCCTGCGGCGTGGAGCAGCTCGGTAACCGCGGCGGTCATATTGGGATTGAGCAGCAATATCTTCACGGCCGGACCTTCCGCTTTACCCTGCCAGCCGCTGTCGCCTTGTCGATGTCAGCCATGTCATTCAGCGTTGCCGCGACGATCTCGCCGGTACGCAGCACATGGTGGGCGAGCAGCCGCCCGGCGCGTTCGCCTTCGCGCGCCGCGAGCGCGCAGAGAATGTCGTCGTGCTCGCGCACCGATTCATCCCAGCGTCCCTGCACCGATAGTGCGAAGAAACGCGCGCGTTCCGCCCGCGGCAGCAGCGCATCGTGCGTGGATTTCAAGACGGTGTTGCGCGCGAAACCGACGATGGTGGCGTGGATCTGCTGGTTGATCTCGAAATAGTCGCACAGCTCGCCGCGGTCGTGGTGGTATTCGATCTTCTCCTGCAGCGTCTCGAGCCGTTCGACGTCCCGTGCGACCATGCGGGTGGCCGCCAGCTCGGCGGCGCAGCGCTCGATGCCGCTCACGGCTTCGAACAGCTCGAGCAGCTCCTCGCGGCGGAACGGCGCAACAATTGCGCTGCGGTTGAGGCGGAGCTCGACCAGGCCTTCGGCTGCGAGCTGCTTGAATGCCTCGCGCAGCGGCGTACGCGAAATTCCGAGCGCCTGCGAGATTTCGGATTCGAACAGGGGCTCGCCCGGTGCGAGATCGCCGCGCACGATCAAGCCGCGTAGCCGCGTCGCGGCTTGTTCATGCAGGCCGGTGCGCGGCACGCGCAATTGCCGCCGTTGCAGCGCGGTGACGCCGCGCCGCCGCCTCGGCTCCTTTGGTTTAGTGGCTCGCTTGATCTTGATCTCGGTCACGGCGGGGTCAGGGGTGGGTGTCGGCATGGCTGGTATTGTTCGGATGATCGACGCCTGCAAGAGCGGAATTGGCGAACAGGCTTCCCCAGCCCGTGATGCGCGATGGCGCAACGCCCGCCGCGGCGAGGCTGGCCCATAGCGTGACCGCGATCGAATCCAGCACCGGCACGCCGTGCTTGCGCTCGATCGGCTCGGCAGCGCCTGCGCCCCGCATATTGGTGCAGACCACCGCGACCGCGTCGCAGCCGTCCCGGATGACTTCCTCGATCAACCGGGCAACTTCCACTTCCGCCACCTCGGCGAATGAAAAATTGTCCTGCAGTGACAGATGCCGCTCGGCGGTGCAGGGCAGGCCCTGCGCGCCCCAATTGGCGATGATCTTTTCCTGCACGTCCGCGGTATAGGGCGTCACCAGCCCGATGCGTTTGGCGCCAAGCCGGCGCAACACGTCGCGATAGGCGAGCACGGTGGTGCAGGCCTTGACGCCGGTCGCGCCGGTGATGCGCTCGCACAGGCGCTCGTCGCGGTGCAAGCCGAGCCAGCTTGCCGACGTGCCGTTCCAGGCAATGACCTCGACCTTCGCATGCGCCAATAGCTCCGCCGCGCGCAGGATCTCGCCGTCGTCGAATTGACGCAGCGCCGTATCCGATAGCGCGATCTCCGTCACCTTGAAGCGCGAGAAGTGCACAGTGACGTCAGGGATGCCGGCCAGCATGGCGCAGGTGATCGGCTCCAGCGCGGTGTTGGACGAGGGGGTCAGCATGCCGAGTCTGACGGGGCGTGTCATGTCGTGGCCTCATATCGGTGGCGATACAGGTCCTGGCGGAAGAAGGCGGTCTAGACCGGCAACTTGCGGCTATAGTCGATCAGCGTCGAGCAGATCAAAAGCGCGACGCCGGCGGCGGCAAAATACATCAGCGCCAGGAAATACGAGCCGGTGGCCTGCACGATGAAGCCGACGATCAGCGGCGTGCAGATGCCCGCGATATTGCCGCCGAGATTCATGCAGCCGCCGAGTAACCCGGACTTGTCGCGGCCGGCGAGCGCGGAGGGGATGACCCAGTACATGCCGCACCAGCGGAGGAAGAACAGCGTGGCCGAGAGCAGCACGACCACGGTGACGGGATCGCTGACATAGGCGACGAGGAAGATCGAGAGGGTCGCCATGATCGCAGCAACCCCGAACAGCGTGCGGAACACGAGATTGGGCGCTCCGCCATTGGCGCGCCAGCGATCGCCGATCCAGCCGCCGACCAGTTCGCCGACGAAGCCCGCAAAGAAGATGATGAAGGACGCGCTGCCGAGCACCTTGATGTCGAAATTGTGCACCTTGAACAGATAGGTCGGCATCCAGGTCAACAGGCCGTAGAAGGTGGTGTTGAAGAACATCCAGCCCAGGCACATGCACCAGACCGAGCGGTACTGGAAATAGGCGAGCCAGCTCCCGCCGGAGGAGGGCGGCGTGGCCGCATCCTCCATCGCATGCGCCTGTTCGAGATAGCGCGCTTCGGCTTCGTTCACCGAAGGATGCTCGCGCGGCGCGTTGCGAATGTAGTACCAGGCCCAGAGTCCGCACAGGATCGTTCCGAGGCCGGCGATGACGAACGCCATGCGCCAGGAGTTGAACGCGGCGATCAGCCACGCGATCACGATCGAGCCGAGGGCCGCGCCGAGCGGCGCGCCGCCATCGAGCAGGGTCGCGCCGCGTCCGCGTTCGGTCTGCGTCATCCAGATCGCGTTCAGCTTGCCGCCTGCGGGATAGATCGGCGCTTCCGACGCGCCGAGGCCGAGCCGCGTCAGCACCAGCGTCAAGGAATTGGTGGCCATCGCGGCGATCGCCTGGAAGGCGCCCCAGAATATCGTCGCCAGCGCGATCACGATCCGCGGCTTGAAACGGTCGGCCAGCAAGCCGCCGGGGACCTGCATGAAGGCGTAGGTCCAGAAGAACGAGCTCAGGATCAGGCCCTGCATCGCCGGATCGATATCGAACTCCTTGGAGATCAGC
>JAFAUV010000160.1 GCA_019243075.1 Bradyrhizobium sp. | reverse complement strand
GTGGTGGCTGTTCGGCGTGCTGTTCTTCATCCCCGACCTGAGCTTTGCCGCCTATCTGACGGATCCCAGGACCGGCGCCATCGTCTACAACGCGGCCCATTGCTACATGCTGCCGGTATCGCTGATGACGGCCGGCTTCCTGCTGCCGGACGGGCTGACCTTGTCGATCGCCCTGATCTGGATGGCCCATATCGGGATGGATCGCGCGCTCGGCTATGGCCTGAAATATCAGAAGGGTTTCGGTTTCACCCATCTGGGGCGGATCGGCCGCAAAATGCAGCCGAAAACGACCTGAATCCGTGTCAACCGCGTTGATGACCAAAGGCGCAGCATCACGTGCGTTCTAACAGGCCGTTTCGCAAACCAACAGCCGCTTTCCGTCGCCTGCTGGCGTTACAACGGCCGGTTGGTGTCAGGCCCGCCGGCTCACCGGCGCTTGGTCAGCCGCAGCACGAAGACCAGCACCTCGGCGACCGCCTTGTAGAGTTCGGCCGGGATTTCGTCGCCGAGCTCGACGTTGGAGAGTGCGCCCGCCAGAACCTCGTTCTCCTCGATCGGAACGCCGTGCTCCTTCGCGACCGCGATGATCCTGGCGCCGATCGTGCCCTTGCCCTTGGCGAGGACGCGCGGCGCGCCGTTGCGGTCATAATGCAGCGCCACCGCGAGCTGGCGCTTGGTCTCCGTGCTCATAGCGCGCGATCCAGGAAATGCCCGGCTTTGGCGGGTACTGCTTGCGGCGGCGCGCCCTCGCGGATCACGATATCGCCGGGCGTGAGCTCGGCCTGGCTGAGCGCCTTGCTGAGCTCGGTCGCACCGGCGCGAAGATGCGCCGCGGTCTGCGGCCGCTCGGCCCACATCCTGACCGAGGTGCGAGCGCCGGAGAGCGAGATCAGTGCATGCACGGGCCCTGCCGGCTCGACATCGAGCGAGAAGCGCGCCTGCCAGGTGCGCTTGGCCGCCTCGACCTCGTTGCCGCCGCCGTCGCGGGAAATCTCGAACTGGGCCATCGCGGTGCCCTGGGGCGTCGCAAAGGGTATCTCGAAATTCCAGCGCGGGACCTGCGGATCGATGCGGTTGCCGTTCGGGTCGGCGCGATCGGGCAATGATGCCACCTGTAACAATGTCTGGCGCGCGATCGCGGCATCGGTGTCGTCGAGGAGATGATGCACGGTGGTTGCAAGCGAGCTACCTGGCGCGAGCGAAGGGCTCGCAATGGGCTGCGCCGACGGCAGCGCGCCGCGGAACGGCGGTGGCGGCTTATTGGTTGCAGGATTGCCTTGCGCGGGCTTGCCATCCGGCGAGGTGATGATCGCGGTCGCATTGGCGGCGTGCGGGATTTCCTGTAGCGCCTCCTGCAGGAGATTGAGCGCCGCACCTGTCGTGATCGATTTTGCCTCGGTGCCGGATAGAACCTGAGCCAGCAACAGCTTTACGGGATCGTCAGAAGCTGCCGTTGGTGTTGCCTGCGGCAACAGAATTTCTTGGCCGTCGACTTCCACCACTTGCGACGGCGCGAGCGAAGGCGACTCCAACGCGGGCTTCGTGGCACTCGCCGTCGCGCTAGCCGTCGCGGCCACAATGGCGGTCGGGCTTTCGACGGTCTCGACGGCGCTGGTCAGCGTTTGCTGCAATACGACCAACGCGGCCTTGAGGTCGGGCGCGCTGCCGGCGGAGACGACCGATCCGGAGGCCAGCGAAGCCTCGAGGAACAGGCCGGAGCTCTGGAACGCATTCTGGATGTCGCCGCCGGAGAGATTTTCGTCGAGGTTCGTCTGCTGTGCTAGCACTTGCGCCGCCGCCTGCTGCAACGCCGGTGGGAGGAGGCTGTTCGATGATGCAGCCGCATTGAGATTGGCAAACAGCGGCGCAAGGCTTTGTTGCTGGGTGGCCGCGGTCTCGGACGCGACAGACACCGCGATGCGCTCGAGCGGCGTCAGCGGATCACCAGGTGTGGCGACATTCGCAGGCTGGCCGACCGGCGCACTCGGCGTCAACGTCGCCGCACTATTGGTAGCCGTGGCATTGCCCTGCCCGACCACCTGGAGCCGGACCACGCCATCGGGATTCTGCGACACCGCCAATTGCAGATTCTGCCCCGCTGTCAGCGCGACCTCGGACAACACTTCGAGGGAAAGACCGGCGATCGCGATCTGCACCAGGTTGTCGGCGAGCACGTCCTGCACTTGCGCGCTGATCACACTGCCCGGCTGCAAGACGACGCCCGACGTCACGCTGCCCGCGCCCTGCGCGGCAATCACCGGAAGCGTCGGATTGACTGAGACCGCCATGCCGAGGAGGCTAGCTGGCACGGCTTAACCTGTCGTTAACCGGAGGCCTGGACGGCACGCAAAATCGCAACCGCCGCGTCGAAATCGCGCTTCCGCGCCGCTTTTCGGGCGGCCACCTCATCATCGGCGCCCCATTGTTCGGCGTTGAAATCCTCATCGACATGGGCCGCCGCCCAGACCTGTTCGGCATCGCGCACGCGGGCATGCAGCGCCAGCGCCAGCAGGGCCGAGCCCGTCAGCGTGGTCACGACATGAAGCGCCGCGACCGCCCAGGGATCGCTCGGCAGCGCTTCGCGCGCCGCCGCGACCGCGGCTTCGGGCTGGCTGACATGCATGATGCCCTCGGCGAGAATGAAATGCGCGCCGAGGGCATCGGCAGCCCAGAACACCACCGGGTCCCAATGCCGCGCCTCGCGCGTGACCAGCGCCTCGGGATGGCCCGCGCGATAGAACAGCAGGTCCGACCGCAGATATTTGGCAATGTCCTCGCGCACGGCGGCCACGCGGTCGACCACGGCATCGACCACGCTGTTGGCGAAGCGCGTCATCGGCATGGTCAGGGGATCGATGGTCTCCTGCTGCGCCTCCCATTCGGCCACCATGGTTTCCGCGATGGTTCGCGACGGCACCGCGACGACGCGGCCCGACGGCGTCTTGATCGGCCTGCCGTCGAGCGCGACCGCAAAGCCGCCGCGGGTTTCCGCGACGTCGGCCCTCGCATAGAACCGCTTGCGCTGCGGCGTGCGGGTGGTGCGCCGCGCCGCCTCCTGCGGATCAAGCGGCGATTGGCCGGCTGCCTCTTCGAACAATTCACGCATGCAGGCCCTGCTTCCCCCGGGTCGTATCAATTCGGTCCCTGATTATGATAGGAATGCAGGCAAATAAAGCGAGCCTGCATGCGACGGGTTTTTGCAGCGCTTCTCGTGTTGCTCGGCGGTCCGACCGCCACCGAGGCCGGGTTCCGGACACCGGAATCACTGGTCCGCAACGTCTATGCCTATTACGGCCGGGGTGCGCCCGAGTTCTCCCGCGGCCTGCCCCGCGACACGGCGACCGCGCAGAAATTCTTCGATCCAAGCCTGCGCAAGGCCTGGCGCTCGGCCAGCCACGAACCCTATGACTTCCTGGTGCAGAGCACGACCTGGAAGCTCGGCGCCGTCTCGATCTCGATCCTGCGCCGGCAATTCGACCAAACCTATGTCGCCGCGAATTTTGACAATGAGGGCCGCGCGGTGACGCTGAACTTCATCCTGGTGAATGGCCCGGAGGGCTGGGTGATCACCGACGTCGAGAGCCCGCACGACTCGCTGCGGATGTTCCTGGATCAGTTCAAGAACTGAGGTACGCCATAACCCGGCGGCTTGCTACTCCTCCGGCGCGTGCTCGATCGGATCGAAGCGGTCGGCTTCCAGCCCGAGCAGATTCCAGGATTGCAGCATATGCGGCGGCAGCGGCGCGGTGGCGTCGATCACGCCGCCGCGCGGATGCGGGATGACGAGGCGGCGGGCCAAGAGATGCAGCCGGTTCTGCAGGCCGCCGGGCAGCTGCCAGTTCTCCTTGTTGAAATATTTGGGATCGCCGACGATGGCGTGATCGATATGGGCCATATGCGCGCGCAGCTGGTGCGTGCGGCCGGTGACCGGCTTTAGCGACACCCAGGCGAGCTTGGTCGCCGAGGTCTCGACCACCGCATAATAGGTTACCGCGTGGCTCGCGCCCTCATCGCCATGGGCAGCAATGCGCATGATGCTGTCTTCCTCGTTCCCCTCCTTGGCGAGATAGGTCGAGATGCGGCCCTGCTTCGGCTTCGGGACGCCGGCAACCAGCGCCCAATAGATTTTGCGCGCCGAGCGATGGCGGAAGGCGCCGGTCAGATGCGTGGCCGCGAAACGCGTCTTGGCAACCAGGAGACAGCCCGCGGTCTCCTTGTCGAGCCGGTGCACCAGCCGCGGCTTTTGGCCCCTGGCGTCGCGCATCACCTCCAGCATCTGGTCGACATGGCGCGTGGTGCCGGAGCCGCCCTGCACCGCGAGCCCGGCCGGCTTGTTCAGCACCAGGACGTCGTCGTCCTCGTACAGCGTCATCTCCTTCAGCTGTTGCAGCGTGCGCTGCTCGGCTTCCGAGAGCGCGGCCGCCGCCTTCGGCGCCTCGAGCCGCAGCGGCGGAATGCGCACGCTCTGCCCCGCCTCCAGCCGGTCCTTGCTGTCGGCGCGCTTGCCGTTGACGCGCAACTCGCCTTTGCGGACGATGCGCTGGATATGGGAGAACGACAGCCCCGGAAACCGCGCCTCGAGAAAGCGGTCGACCCGCATGTTGTCCTCGTCCTCCGTCACCAGCACGGTCTGGACCTTAGTCGGCAGCGGCAGCCCGACCTTTGCCGTCGGCGCGTCGAACCGGGCCTGCGGCTCTTCGCGGCGGTGTTTTTCCCGACTCGGTTGCTCTTGGCGATGTTCGCCGCGCTTCTCGGCAAATCGCGCAGGCTTGTCGCCCGGGCGGTGGCTTGCCGGCCGCCCGGATTGGCGGAAATCACGATGAGGTCGCGCAGCCTTCGTCCGCACGCCGGGGCCTATACTTCGTTTGATCCGTCGGCTCATGCGGTCTTCCCAAGCTTGCGCGACGGCGATTTGCCGGCGCGGCGCGGCAGCGCGGCGATCTCGGCGCCAACTTCGCTTTCCGCAAGCCGCAGTTCGTAGAGTTGCTGCAAGTTCATCCAGAATTGCGGCGTGCTGCCGAACCAGTGTGCGAGCCGCAACGCGGTGTCGGCGGTAATGCCACGCTGGCCATGAATGATGCCGGTGATACGGTTCACGGGCACGTCGATCTGACGCGAAAGCTCGGCGGCAGTGATGCCGATCTCGCGCAATTCTTCAGCGAGGTGTTCGCCGGGATGGATAGGGGTACGGGCCAAGATAGTCATCCTTCAGTGATAGTCGACGATCTCCACGTCCACGGGGCCCGGCGATCCCTCAGGCCACGAAAAGCAGATACCCCACTGATCGTTTATCCGGATCGAGAACTGGCCGGCGCGATTGCCCTTCAGCGCTTCAAGTCGATTGCCCGGCAATGCCGCCAAATCGGCGAGGCTAGTGGCCGCATCCAGCCGGTCGAGGCGCATTTCCGCTTGCCGGGCAAAGCCCGAGAACTCCTTAACGTGGCGCCCCAAGGCGAACCGCTCGGTCGCTTTGTCCCGATAGCTAACGATCACACGGATGAGCGCTAGCAAGAATTATGGGTTACGTAAACAGTAAAGGCGAGCCCTCACGCTCGCATTGACAGGGCGCCGATCCGGGCGCATATTTTTTCACGGGTGGATACGACCCGCTGCTTGCGCCCTTTCGGGCATGGTGAATGTATCAAGCCGCTTTAAGGCCTCCTTTGCCCCAAGCGAACGCGTCAGTAACGCAAGCGCCTGATTTTCCCGTTCGCCAAAGCAGAGGAACCATCCATGCGCGATTTCCGCGACGCAAAAGCTATGGCGCAAACGCTGCGCGACACGCTGAAAACCAAATCCATCAGCCTCTCCCACAGTGAAAGCCTCGAGCTCGTTGCCAAGACCCTTGGCTTTCATGACTGGAACGTGCTGTCGGCCGCCATTCAGGCGACCGAGACGGTACCCGCCGCCAAGCCGCCGTCGCTTGGCGGCACCTCGCTTCCGATCACGCCCATGCGGGATGTCGTGTTCTTTCCGCAAGTCATGACGTCGATCTTCGTCGGGCGCGACAAGACCAAGCGCGCCATCGAGAGCGCAATCGCCGGCGATGGTCGCCTCTTCGTGGTCGCGCAGAAGCGGCAGCAGGATGACGATCCCGACTTCACGGCGCTGTATTCGATCGGCGTCACCGCCGACATCATTCAACGCGTGGAGCTGCCGAACCGAAATTGGCGGGTCAAGGTGTCCTGCTCCACGCGTGCTGCGATCGTCAGGCCACACGCTGGCGACTTTCTGGCAGCCGACATCGAGCCGATCGAAGAAACGCGCGGCGCCGATCCGGAAGCTTTCGCGCGGATGCGCGAGGTGCTGGATGTCTACCCGACCTACGCCAACGCGGCTGTCCCGCCACATCTTCACGGTTATTCGCAGGAGCCTGGCGTGCTCGCCGACATGGTTGCTTCGCAGCTAAGAGTTGGTATCGAAAAAAAGCAGCAGGCGCTGGAGACCAGCGATGTCGTCACGCGGCTCGAGACCGTTCTTGCCTTGATGAAGGCGGGATTGCCCTCGCCGTGAGGCCTTATCTTGGGCCCCGCTCCTTCCTGAGCTTGGCCCAATAGTCGAGGCGCTTCCTGATCTCGCGCTCGAAGCCGCGCTCGGGCGGATGGTAGAAACTCTGCCGTCCGAGCGCTTCCGGGAAGTAGTCCTGGCCGGAAAAGCCTTCCGGCGTGTCGTGGTCGTATTCGTAGCCGGCGCCATAGCCTTCCTCTCGCATCAATCTGGTCGGCGAGTTGAGGATGTGCTTGGGCGGCAAGAGCGAGCCCGCCTCCTTGGCGACGCGCTTGGCGGCACCGAAGGCCGTGTAGGCCGCGTTGGATTTCGGCGCGGTCGCGACATAGATCACCGCCTGCGCGATCGCCAGCTCCCCTTCCGGCGAGCCGAGGAAATCATAGGCATCCTTGGCGGCGTTGGCGACGATTAGGGCCTGCGGATCGGCAAGGCCGATGTCCTCGACCGCCATCCGCACCACGCGGCGCGCGAGAAACAGCGGGTCTTCGCCCGCATCGAGCATGCGGGCGAGGTAGTACAGCGCCGCATCGGGATCGGAGCCGCGCACCGACTTGTGCAGCGCAGAGATCAGATTGTAATGACCGTCGGCGGATTTGTCGTAGATCGGCGCGCGCCGCTGCAGAATCTCCTGCAACTGCGCGGCATTGAAAATTTCGCCGCCGCGCGCCGAGCGCCAGACTTCTTCGGCGAGCGTCAGCGCGGCGCGGCCGTCACCGTCGGCCATCCGCACCAGCGCCGCGCGCGCCTCGGCGTCCAGCGGCAGCTTTTTTCCTTCAACTTCCTCCGCATGCGCGTAGAGCTTCTCGATCGCGGCCGCGTCGAGCGAATGGAACACCAGCACCCGGGCCCGCGAGAGCAGCGCGGCGTTGAGCTCGAAGGACGGATTTTCCGTGGTGGCACCGACCAGCACCACGGTGCCGTCTTCCATGACAGGCAGGAATGAATCCTGCTGGGCGCGGTTGAACCGGTGCACCTCGTCGACGAAGAGCAGCGTTCCCCTGCCGGTCTCGCGGCGCCCGCGCGCCGCATCGAACGCCTTCTTCAGGTCGGCGACGCCGGAGAACACCGCGGAAAGCTGCTCGAAATGCAGCTCCGTCGCATCAGCCAGCAGCCGCGCCACCGTGGTCTTGCCGGTGCCCGGCGGCCCCCAGAAGATCAGCGAGCCGAGCGTGCGCGTTTCCAGCATGCGTGTCAGCGCGCCGTCGGGACCGAGGATATGGTCCTGGCCGACGACCTCGGACAAGTGGTGCGGACGCAGGCGATCGGGAAGCGGACGCGGCGCGTCCTGCTCCATCCCTGCCGCGGCAAACAGCGTAGCGCTAGCGTCGCGTGGTCGTTTCGGACTCATCCGCCGAGCGTAACGTTGATCTGCTGGCCGCCGCGCACCAGCGTGATCCGCCAGAGCCGCGACGAGCTGCTGGCCGCCTTTTCGAGGTCGGATGTCTTCGCAACCTTGGTGTTGTTGACGGCCACGATGATGTCGCCCTTCTGGAAGCCGACGCCGGCCGCGGTCGAATCATCGGCGATCTCGGTGACGACGACGCCTTCGGTATCGGCGTCGAGATGCAATTCGTCGGCAACGGCGGGCGAGATGTTGGCAACCTTGGCGCCCTGGAACGGCGAGCGCGAGGTCAGCACAATTTCATTGCGGCCGACATCGGGCGCGGTTTCCAGCGGCACGTTGACCCGCAGTGGCTTGCCGGCACGCTGGATGTCGAGCTCCGAGGAGCCGCCGAGCGGATGAGTGGCAAAGCGGTAGTCGAAGGCGTTTGGATCGTCGATACTCTGCCCGTCGATCGCCGTGATCAGGTCGGACGATTTGAGCCCGGCCCGCGCCGCCGGACCGTTGGGAACGACGCTTGCGACCAGCGCACCCGTCGGCGAGCGCAGGCCGAGACTCTCGGCGATCTCCGGCGTCACCGCCTGCAGCCGCGCGCCGAGCCATGGCCGTTTCACCGCCTTGCCGCCGCTCTTGGCCGAGGCGACCACCACGCGCACCATGTTGGCCGGAATCGCAAAGCCGATGCCTTGCGAGCCGCCGGAGCGCGAATAGATCGCGGTGTTGATGCCGGCGAGCCGCCCGGTCATGTCGACCAGCGCGCCGCCGGAATTGCCGGGGTTGATCGCAGCATCGGTCTGGATGAAGAACTGATAGTCGGTGATGCCGACCTGCGTGCGCGCCAGCGCCGAGATGATGCCGTGGGTTACGGTCTGGCCGACGCCAAAGGGATTGCCGATGGCGAGCACGACGTCGCCGACCATCAATTCGTCCGAGTTGGCGAAATCCAGCGTCGGGAATTTCTCGTGGACATCCTTCAGCTTGAGCACGGCAAGGTCGGAGCGCGGATCCTTCAGGATGATCTCGGCCTCGAACTCGCGCTTGTCCGCCAGCGAGACCTTCACCTGGTCGGCGCCCTCGATCACATGCACGTTGGTGACGACGAGGCCCGACGGATCGACCATGACGCCGGAGCCGAGCGAGCGCTGCATCTGCTCCTGCGGTCCGCCCTGCAGACCGAAGAAGCGGCGGAAGATCGGATCGTCCAGGAACGGGTTGTGGTTCTGCACGATCTTGGCGGCATAGACGTTGACCACAGCCGGCTGCACCCGTTGCACGATCGGCGCGTAGGAGAGCCGCAGCTCCGCCTGCGAGGACGGCACTTTGCGGTCCTGGGCGAACGCCGGCGCGGCGAGGCCGGCGGAAATCAGCAGGACAGCCAGAGAGCGGATCAGCTTCATCTCGTAAATCCCAAAATGCATGGCCCTAGATAGGCGCGTGAACGTCGCGTTGGAAGCGCGCCAGAGCTAGGCCGCGCGCGGCGGCGCTTTTGTGGTGCCGGTGGCGCAGGATAGCCGTTCCTGATGGCTCTCGCCCCAGGCTTTCAGCGTCTCGATCACGGGCCTGAGACTCTCGCCGATCTCGGACAGGCAATATTCCACCCGCGGCGGCACTTCGGCATAGACCTTGCGGATGATCAGTCTGTCGTCTTCCAGCGCGCGGAGCTGCTTGGTCAGCATGCGCTGGGTGATGCCCGGCATCCGCCGCCGCAGCTCGCCAAAGCGCTGCGTGCCCGATTGCAGGTGAAACAGGATCACGCCCTTCCACTTGCCGTCGATCAGGTCGAGGGTCGCCTCCACCGCACAGCCCGGCCGGTGTGCGAAATCTTGGCGTTTCATGCGGCTTTCCCATTAGTATCCAAACAGGGACTATATCCCCCAATTTACAGTACTTGCCAAGAAGGTAGCTTCGCGACATCTGTTCCGCCGCGCGAAGCTGAAGGAGAGCGGAAATGAAGGCCGTCGGATACCAGAAATCGCTGCCGATCGAGGACCGGGAGGCGCTGGTCGATTTTGAAGCCGCCAAGCCGGAACCCAGGGGGCACGACATCCGCGTCGCGGTAAAGGCGATTTCCGCCAATCCCGTCCACTACAAGGTCCGCAAGCGCGCCGCGCCACCCGCGGGCGAGTTCAAGATTTTGGGATTTGACGCGTGCGGCGTGATCGACGCGGTCGGGCCCGATGTCTCGCTCTTCAAACCCGGCGACGAGGTGTTCTATGCCGGCTCGATCCTGCGCCCGGGCACCAACTCCGAGTTTCACCTGGTCGATGAGCGCATCGTCGGCAACAAGCCGAAATCGCTGTCCTATGCGCAGGCCGCGGCGCTGCCGCTGACCTCGATCACCGCCTGGGAGTTGCTGTTCGACCGGCTCGGCGCGGTGCCCGGCAAAAGCCTCGACCCGCGCACGCTTCTGATCACGGGCGGCGCCGGCGGCGTCGGCTCGATCCTGATCCAGCTCGCGCGGCGGCTGACCGGCCTCACCGTGCTTGCCACCGCGGCGCGGCCGGAATCGCAGAGATGGTGCCTCGAGCTCGGCGCGCATGCGGTGATCGATCACAACCAGCCGCTCAAGGAGCAAATCGATAAACTGAAGCTGCCGCCGATCGGCCTGGTCGCAAGCCTCACCTATACCGACCGGCACTACAAGGCGATCGCGGAGGTGATGGCGCCGCAGAGCAGGTTCGGCCTGATCGACGATCCGCCGGAGTTCAATGTCGGGGCTTTCAAGGGCAAGGCCATCTCGATCCATTGGGAATCGATGTTCACCCGCTCCTCGTTCCAGACGTCCGACATGATCGGCCAGCACCATCTGCTCGACGATGTCGCCGACCTCATCGACAAGGGCGTGCTGCGTACCACGATGGACCAGGGTTTTGGCACGATCAACGCCGCCAATCTCCGGCGCGCGCATGCGCTGCTTGAATCCGGCAAGTCGCGCGGCAAGATCGTGCTGGAGGGGTGGTAGCCACCATTTCCTCCGCACCGTCGTTGTGGCGGTGGTGGGCCAAAGGCGCGGACGACGCGAAGCATGGCGATGATCTCAGTTTGCCAGCCGTGCGAGGCCGAGTGTATCGCGCAGCGTCGCGCCGTTGTACTCGGTTCGAAACAGGCCGCGCCGTTGCAGCTCTGGCACCAAGAGGTGAACGACGTCCTCTACGCCGCCCGGGAAATAGGGTATCTGCAGCATGAAGCCGTCGCAGGCCCCGGCCTCGAACCATTCCTGCATGCGATCCGCCACTGTGCCCGGGGTGCCGGTGAAACCGATGGTGGTGCGCCCGGCGCCATACCGCTGTCCCAGTTCAGCAAGGCTCACGCCGGAGCGACGGGTCAGTTCGGCGACCTCTCGGTAATGGCCCTGCACGCCCGGAACATCGAGATTTTCCGGCAGGACCTGATCTTGTGGAAACAACGACAGGTCGACGCCGAGATGGTAGGACAATGTCGAGAGGCCGGCGTTGGGATGAGCGAGCTCGTAAAGCTCATCGCATAGTGCCTTCGCCGCATTTTCGGTATCCGCGATAACCGGGGCGATGCCCGGCAGGACCTTGAGCGAATCCGGATCACGGCCAAACCGCGCGGCTCGGGACCGCAGGTCATTGCGGAACTCGATGGCGACGTCGATCAAGCCGGGCGTTACGAAAATGATCTCCGCCCAACGCGCGGCGAAATCTCGGCCGCGATCCGAGGCGCCTGCCTGGATGAAGACCGGATGTCCCTGCGGCGGCCGGCTGACATTGAGGGGTCCGCGGACATTGAACCATCTGCCGGCGTGATCGATGCGACGGACCCTGGTTGGATCGGCAAAGAGCGGCGCCTTGGGATCACGAACCAGCGCGTCATCCCGCCATGAATCCCACAGCCTGACCGTTACTTCGAGAAACTCGTCGGCACGCGCATAACGTTCGTCGCGGGAGAGTTGCTCGGTGAGGCCGAAATTGCGCGCCTCCGATTCCTGAAACGAGGTGACGATGTTCCACGCCGCCCGGCCGCCGCTGAGGTGATCAAGGGTCGCCATCGCGCGCGCGAGGCTGTAGGGCTGGGTGTAGGTGGTGGAGATCGTCGCGCCAAGACCGAGATGCTTTGTTGCGGCCGCGACGAACGACAGAACCGTCAGAGGATCGAGGCGCAGCGCGCCGAGCGCACCGTAGCGGAGCTGGCTCTCCGGACTGCCACCCAACGTATCGGGAATGGCGACGATGTCTGCGATGAACAGAAGATCGAAGCGGCCTTCCTCCAGCAGCCGTCCGATGTTCTGGTAATAGCTCGCGGAGAGCAGGTCGCCCTCGGCTCTTGGGTGGCGCCAGCCTCCGTGACTGCCCGAAACCGGGCCGGCGGAGACAAAAGCGGCGAGATGCAGCTTCTTCTGAGACATCGATCAGCTCACGGTCCAGGAGATTTCGATGGGACCGCCTCGCTTGAGCGTGTTGTAGATCGGGCAGTGGGAGGTGAAGCCGCCGACCAGCACTTCGGCGTCGTTCGCGTTCACGCCGGACAGGCGGACTGCGATGCGGATCCATTCATACCGGGTCGGGTCGGTCGGATGACGCCGAAAGGACACCTCGGTCGCCGCATCCGTCAGAGCGATACTTTTCTCGGTTGCGGTCTTCTGGATAAGCCCAAGCGAGCAACTGCCGAGCGACGACAGCAGCAATTCACCGGCCGTGACTGCTTCTCCGGGACCGCCGGCACCGACGCGCTGATCGGAGATGAAGTGGTTCTTGCCAGCGCTCAGCAAATAGCGGCCGAACAGGCCTATTGTGGCAGACGTAATCGAAACCGTCTCGTCGACTTGCGCGTTCATGCGATTTCCTATTCTTTGCGAGGCTGGGGGCAGGTCTCTTCGTCACGAGGCGAGGCGTCCTCGCGTCATGCCCCCAACTCGGCGGCTACGGCCTTCCTCGCTTCATCGAATTGCTTGCCGAGCAGGAACGAGCGGACGTCGACCTTGTTCGGGAGCACGCCCAGAGCCTGGAAGCTATCGGCAAGTTCCTGGGTGGACGCCGCCGCGGCCTCATCCACGGGCTTCAGGGCTATTGCACCGGACTCCGACAGCCGCGCTTCGCGAACCAGTCGCTCATAGACTGTCTGCTCGCCGGCCGGGAGGCCTCCCTGGGAGGCCCAGAGCGCAACGGATTCTGCCGGGTGCGCGAAAATATAGGCCTGCGTCTCGCGGATGATCTTCACGAATTTGGCGAATATCTGCGGATACTTTGCAGCGACCTCGCTGCGCGCGACATAGAAGGCATAATCATAGGTTTTCACGTCCGGCAGCAGGCGCGCCCTGGCGCCGAGCTTCGCCAGCGCCAGCGCGGTTGCGGGCTGCCAATGGATCCAGCCATCGATGCTGCCCTGCGCAAACGCCGTGAAGGCGTCGGCGCCGCTGAGGCTCACCGCCTCGACGTCGGAGAGACGCAAGCCCGCCGTGTCCAGATATTTGATGAGGCTGTAGGTACCGGTCGTGCCATTCTGGTGCGCGATCTTCTTGCCCTTGAGGTCCGCAGCCGACTGGATCGGCGAATTGGCCTGCACCAGGAAATCGACCTCGTCGGCAGGCAGCGGATAGGCTGCGAACGGCGTGATCGGCACCCGTGCCGGGATGGCATTCACGACCGCGGTCGCAGTTGCGAATGTGAAGTCGATCGATCCTGCCTTGAGCGCCTCCATCACAGGAAGCGAGGCCGTAAAGCCCGGTTGCCAGACGATCTTGGTCCCGAGCTCCCGCTCGAGGTCGCGCCCTCCCGCCGATGCCTGCAGTGACGCCCAAATGCTGGTGCGTCCGTCCCCGATGACCGCCACTGTGAGCTGCGGCGGAGCCGGCTCGGCGGCGTGCGCGAACGAGATTTCGCGCGAGCCGGCCGCCGCCGCAAGTGCCGCTCCCGACGCAGCAAGTAACGTTCGGCGTGAGATTCGGCCGCTACGCCGGCCCATCGAATTTCCGGAGGTCATCCAACCCTTCCTTTCGTTGTGTCAAACACCCCCCGGCAGGTCCTCGGCGGTCAATAGACCATCGAGCAGCTCTTCCTTCAGAGCGGCCAGGGCCGGGTCGCCGCGATGCCTTGGACGCGGGCGATCGAAAATGAAATCGCGGGCGATGCCGCCCTCCTTGATCAGGAGTACGCGATCGGAGAGCAGCAGCGCCTCCTCGACGTCGTGCGTCACCAAGACGACCGTGCGTGGCCGAGCGGCCAGGAGGCGTTCCAGCAGCAACTGCATTGCCGCGCGGGTGATGGCATCGAGCGCGCCGAAGGGCTCGTCCAGGAGCAGCAGGTCCGGTTCGTGGATCAGCGCCCGTGCCAACGCCACGCGCTGTCGCTGTCCACCGGACAGCCCGACCGGAAACTCGCTCTCGCGTCCTTCCAGGCCAACCGCGCGAAGAATTGCGCGGGCGTCCCGGTCTCGACCGCTGAGGCCCAGCACGACATTCCCCAGCACGGTGCGCCACGGCAACAGGCGGTCCTCTTGAAACATCATGCGCACGTCGGCCTTGTGTCCCGTCGTGCGCAATTCGATGCGGCCCGCCGACGGCGTCTCCAGGCCGGCAGCCAAACGCAGCAGTGTCGACTTGCCGGCTCCGCTGGGCCCGATGATTGAAACAAACTCGCTTGCAGCAACATCGAGATCGACGGCACGCAGCACGGTGCGGCCACCGAACGACTTCTTGACGGAACGCAAGCTGAGCGCCGCACCGCTCATGACTTGCCCTGGGTTACATAGTTCGGGTGCCAGCGCAGCAGGCGGTGCTCGATCAGGCGCGTGACGAGGTCGGACAGCCAGCCCGCGATCGAATAAAGGATGATGGCGAGCACGATGATGTCGATGCGCAAAAGCTCTCGGGCGTTCTGCACGAGATAACCCACGCCGTCGCGCGAGGCGATCGTTTCACCGACAACGAGGGTGAGCCAGGCCACGCCAAGCGCGTAGCGGATGCCGACCAGGATCGGCTGAAGTGCCGCCGGCACGACGATGGACCAAATCAGCGCGATGCGACCGAGGCCATAGGACCTGCCGAGCTCGATCAGCTTGGGATCGACGTTGCGAATGCCGCCGACTGTATTGATGTAGACCGGAAACAGCGATCCCATCGCCACGAGAATCAGCCGTGGCTCCTCGCCGATCCCGAACCAGAGGATCATCAGTGGAACCAGCGCCAGATGCGGGATCGTCCGTATCATCTGCAACGAGCGGTCGAGCAGCTCCCGCGCGAGCTCGAACAGCCCGACAAATACTCCAAGCAGGAGGCCTGCCGATGCGCCGATGCCGAATCCGACAGCAACCCGGCGCAGGCTGACGAAGATGTCGTGTTGCAACTCGCCCCGATCGATCAGCTCGCGAGCGGCATGCCAGATATCCGACGGAGCCGGAACGATTGCGGCGGGCACGGTCCCGGTGACCGAGAGCATCTGCCACACCGCCAACAACCCGAACGGCAATACCCAGGGCAGCAATATACGGAGCCCAACCGCGCCTCCGGCGCGCAAAGCCGGCGTCCTGCCGGTTCTGCCGTCAACGCTCGCGATCGTCGTTACAACGGGCTCGCTTGCCCGGTGGCGAACGCCAGTTGGCGTCCCTGCCGCTGCTGAAAGCAGTGACGCTTCCGTCATGAAACCGAACCAATGTCCTCTCGCCCGAGACAGACGTCACCTTGTCAAACTTCGGCGGACAATTCGATGGTATGAAAATTCGATTATTGCCGAAACGCACGCAACCTGTTCTCTCCGGGCGCCAGCTTGCAGAACCAGCTTTTCCTGCTGAATGGCGGATTCGGCCAAAGACGATTTTCGTCTTTTCAAATGATGGCCTTTGCTCCCGTGAAGCGGGGCGGACACAGTCGCTTTGCCACCGTACGCGCTTATTCCGGAGGACGCGCTCCTTCGTCCCCCGGGCGCCGGCTCGCCCGCTCGATAAATCCTGCAGCGAGGGCGTGGTAGATCCCCTCCTCGCACACCAGACGCGAGGTGGCGTAGGCGATCATGGCGGCCGTCATCAGCGGCACCACCATGGCGTGGTTGTCGGTCATCTCGGTGACGATCACGAAGGCGGTGATTGGTGCCTGAACGACGCCGGCAAAATACGACACCATTCCGAGCAGCATGATCGCAGCTAACGGCGCACCGTGGAACAGCGAGGCGATATCGCTGCCGAGCCCGGCGCCGACCGCCAGCGAAGGCGCAAAGATGCCGCCGGGAATCCCGCTGATCGAGGCAAACGTCGTCGCCAGAAACTTCAACAAGCCAAAGTCAACCGGCAATGGCGCGCCGCTCTCGAGCGCCGACTTCACCTGCGAATAGCCGGTGCCGTAAATGGTATCGCCGGACACGATGCCGCAGATCGCGACCGCAAGCCCGCAGATGAGCGCGAAGATGAGCGAGTGGCGCTTGATGGCGTCTCCCATCGGGCTCGCCAGTCCGCGCGCCATCACAATGACGATGCGGCTGAACAGACCGCCCGCCAGCCCGCCGGTCACGCCGCACAGCGGAATGGCGAGCCAATCCATCCCGCTTCGCAGGGCCATCGCGCTGGTGCCGAAATAGGTATAGTTGCCCATCAGCGCGAGCGAGGTCAGGCCGGCGGCAATCACGGCGGTGATGATGAGGCTAGAGGTGCGGGTCTCGAACGCGCGGCTCATCTCCTCGATCCCGAACACGATTCCGGCAAGCGGGGTGTTGAACGCCGCAGCCACGCCGGCCGCGGCACCGGCCAGGATCAAGCCCGGCTGGCGCCGTGGCGAGAACCGGCCGAGCGCGAACATGAGGGAAGCCCCGATCTGGACCGTCGGCCCCTCGCGTCCAACCGAGGCGCCGCATAACAGCCCGAACAAGGTCAGGATGATCTTGCCGATCGCAATCCGAAGCGAAACCAGGCTCTCGCGCGCCTTGTGGTCGGACAGGTGACGGGCCGCGATGGCCTGCGGAATGCCGCTGCCCTGCGAGTTCGGAAAGAACCGGGTCGTCAGGTACACCGAAAGCGCAAAGCCAAGCGGCGTGACCACGAGCGAGGCGTAGCGCGATCTTGACAGCAATAGCGCAAAACCGGCCTGTGCGAGATCGGCGAGCTGCGCGAGCGCCACGGCGGCCGCACCGACTCCGATACCGCCCAGGAGAAAGATGGCACGCCGCTGCCATCGCCTGGATATGATGTGGATCCGCCGCCGGTTGCGGATCGAAAGAGCAAGCGTCATGAAACGAGCCTTAGTCGATCATGAGGCTTGATGAAAGCAAAACCCCTGCCATCCCCCCCGTGGAACTGAAGACCCCACTGAGGGGGCGGCAAGTGCAAGAATTGTAGGGTGGGCAAAGACGCTCTTGCGCCGCGCCCACCGTCTTCGGGCTGTGCTCGCAATGGCGGGCACGCGGAGCCTGTCATCGGGCCGCGCGTTCGCGCGGACCCGTTGGCTTTCCCCACCTACACACCTCGCCCGCTATTTCATCTGCGCGGCGGCCTGGATCGCTTTCCAGTCGAACTTCTCGGCCAGCGCCATCCCGTCGTCCTCGGTGATCCCGCCGTAGGAGAAGGTGAACACGGCATTGTTGCTGAGCTCGACCATCAGCGCGCCGGACTTCTGCGGGACGTTGTAGGTCTTCATGACCTTCATGTCGTGCATGGTCGACGTCACCATGTGGCCGTCACCGGTCTGCAGGTTCATTCCGGACTCGATCGGGGCCAGCGCGCCGGAGGCCGCCTCGCCCATCATGACGCTGGCATGCGCCTGGGCACCGCC
>JAFAUV010000034.1 GCA_019243075.1 Bradyrhizobium sp. | reverse complement strand
ATGTGTTTGCGCCGTGGGTCAAGGACCTCGATTTGTTGGTCGAAACCTTCGACTTCGAGCCGCCGGCCGACGCGCAAGAAACCGGTCAGGACTGGCAGCCCGGCGCGATCCTGCGCATGCCGTTTTCCGAAAAACTCTGCCGCAATGGCGGCATGGTGTGCGGCCAGGCGCTGATGGCATTCGCCGATACCGCGATGGTGATCGCCAATCTCGCCGCCAACCGCGTCTACCGGCCGATGACGACCGTCGACCAGACCACGCATTTCATGCGCGCCGCAATGTCCTGCGACGTCCTCGCTGATGCACGCGTTCTCCGTCTCGGGCGCACCATGAGCTTCGGTCGCGTCACGCTGCTCGGCGCCGCCGACAAAAAGCCGGTGGCGATGGTCTCGAGCGCGTTTGCGATGCTGTAGAGGATGATCAGGAACCGGGGCCGCGCTGGTGACCGCGCGCTTCTCATCCAGCGCACGCGTCATTGGCCCCCAGCTCGCAACCTCCTGCCGCGGCGCCAGCGCCAGAGCCCGATCGCAAGCAGTATCGCCGCAAGCAGCACGGCCGCACTTCTACCGAGCAAGCGTCCGCCGGGGCGATCGATGGTGCGCGACCACAGCGACGGCGTCTCACCCGTGCGCGCAAGGCGAAACGCCACCAGACTGTCGCCGATCGTCGTGCCGGCTTCGGAATGACCGCCGGCGGCGATGGCGACATATTGCTCCCCCTTCCACAGATAGGTCATGGGATTGGCGATGCCGGGGACCGGCAACCTGCCCTGCCACAACTCCTCGCCCGATTTCGCGTCAAAGGCGCGCAAATAGGCGTCCATCGCCCCGGTGAAGACAAGGCCGCCGGCGGTGATTGCCAACCCATTGACCAACGGCGTGCCCCAGTGGAAGGCGATGCCGAGCGGAGCGCGGTCTTCCGTCGTGCCGACGGTCGAGCGCCACAGGATTTTTCCGGCTTTGAGATCGAGCGCGACCATCATGCCCCAGGGCGGCTTGTTGCAGAGCAGGCCAAGCTTCGACATCGCGACCGCGCGCGTCATCGCAAAGGGCGCGCCGTGCTGCCGGCCGAAATCTTGGCCAGGCGGCGGATCGTAACCTTCCGCTTCCGCCGACGGCATCAGCTTGACCAGATGCACAGCGTAGCTGGTATTGGCATAGAGGATCTGGTTGACCGGATCGAACGCGGCGCCGCCCCAGTTCACGCCGCCGCCGGTCATCGGAAAGATCAGCGTGCCCTGCGTCGAGGGCGGCGTATACAGTCCTTCATTGCGCGCACTCGACAACAGCGCTTGGCAGAACGACCCTCCGATCAGCGGCGGAAATTGGAACTGATCCTCCACTGAAAATCGCTGCGGCATCAGCGGCGGCACGTGAGTGGGGAATGGCTGCGTCGGCGACAGCTTTTCGCCCTCCGCACCGCCTTGCGGCACGGCGCGCTCCTCGACCGGCCACACCGGCTTGCCGCTGTCGCGATCGAGCACGAACACGAAACCCTGCTTGGTCGGCTGGATCACGACGTCGCGCGGCCCATTGCCGGTATCTATGCGCGCCAGCGTGGGCTGCGCCGGCAGGTCGTAATCCCAGACATCGTGATGCACGGTCTGGAAGGACCAGACGAGCTCGCCGGTCTCGCTTTTCAGCGCCACCACCGAATTGGCATGCTCATTGTCGCCCGGGCGCTTGCCGCCCCAGAAATCCGGGCTCGGCGAAGTCGTCGGCAGGAACACCAGCCCGCGTTCATCGTCGGCCGACATTGGCGCCCAGACATTGGCGTGGCCAGCGTCGATGCCGTCGTGGATCAGCGGATCAAAACTCCAGCGCGGCTTGCCGCTCCTCGCGTCGAAGGCGCGCACCGTGCCGAGCGGCGCCTCGACGCGCACATTGTCCGAGATCGCCGAGCCTACCACGACCACGCCGCGCGTCACCACCGGCGCCGAGGTGATCTGGAATTCGCCCGGCCACAGCAACGATTTGCCGATCTCGATCCTGATCTCGCCCTTGTCGCCGAAATCCGCACAAGGCTTGCCGCTCTTCGCGTCGAGCGCGATCAGGCGGGCGTCGTTGGTACCCATGAAGACGCGGCTTTCGCATGCGGTGCCGCCAGCCACCTCGCCATCAACCCAATAGGCCACGCCGCGGCAATTGTAGCGGTTGCCGGGACGCTGGCTGTTGCTGATTGCGGCATCGTAGCGCCATTTCTGCTGCCCGGTGCCGGGATCGAGCGCGATCACCTCATTGAACGGCGAGCAGAAGATGAGAGAATCTGCCACGAATAGCGGGGTCGCCTCGAATTTCGTGCGCGACATCGCCGGCTGCGGCCGGCTCTGCAAGTCCCCGGTGCGATATTCCCAGGCGCGCACGAGATTGCCGACATTGGCCGGCGTGATCTGGTCGAGCTTCGAGAAGCGCTGTCCCCCGGCATCGCCGCCCCAATAATCCCAGGCGGCCGCCGGGCTTGCGGCGAGCACGACGAGGGTCAGCAAACCGGCAAGGCGTCGCATGCGGATGATCCGTCGCTGATATCAGGCTATTTCGCAGGCTTCTTGTCTGACGGACGCGCGCCGCTCCAGGGATCGTATTTTTCCTTGGGCTCGGGAATGCGCTTCAGCGCTTCCTGATAGGCCTTGTCGTCGACCTTGGGCTTCTTGTCTTCGACCTTCTTGTCGTCGCCGTGCGGCCGCCTCATCTGGGCGTAAGCGG
>JAFAUV010000264.1 GCA_019243075.1 Bradyrhizobium sp. | reverse complement strand
TCGGTCGCCGACTTCGCCATCCTCGGCTGGGCCTGGCGTCATCCGCGCCACAAGGTCGATCTCGCCGATTTCCCGAACGTGAAACGCTGGTATGAGCAATTAATGGCGCGCCCGGGCGTGAAGCGGGGGATGGAAGCGAAGCTGGATTGACAACTGTCGTCATTGCCGGGCTTGACCCGGCAATCCATCTCAAAAAGGCCTTTTGCGAAGATGATGGATGCCCGGGTCAAGCCCGGGCATGACGAGCGTAGCTACTACGCCTTCCTTGCCTCGAACGCCATCCGCACGGCAAGGCCCGCCAGCACCGTGCCCATCAGATAGCGCTGTATCAGCATCCAGGTCGGGCGCTGCGCTAGGAACAGCGCGATCGATCCGGCGGCCAGCGCGATCATCGCGTTCACGCTGACGCTGATCGCGATCTGGATCGCGCCCAGCACGACCGACTGGAACAGCACGCTGCCTGTAGAGGGATCGATGAACTGCGGCAGCAGCGCCAGATAGAGCATGGCGATCTTGGGATTCAGGAGATTGGTGACTAAACCCATCGCGAATAATTTGCGCGGGCCGTCGACCGCGAGCTTCTTCACCTGAAACGGCGAGCGTCCGCCAGGTTTCACCGCCTGCCACGCCATCCAGAGCAGATACGCCGCGCCGGCAAAGCGCAGCGCGTCATAGGCGTAGGGTACGGCCAACAACAGCGCCGTGATGCCGAACGCTGCGCACAGCATGTAGAACACGAAGCCCAGCGCCACGCCGCCGAGCGATACGATGCCGGCCGAGGGGCCCTGCGTGATCGAGCGCGAGATCAAATAGATCATGTTCGGCCCGGGCGTCAGCACCAGGCCAAGCGAGATCAGGGCGAAACCGAGGAGAGATGAGGCGGAGGGCATTTGCAACTCGCGATGAGGGTTCTGTGCATCTTCCTAGCGCGAGCGAAGCAGAGGTTCCATGGCATTAAGCGCAATGCCGTTAGGAGAAAAATGCGCTGTCGTCGCCGTCGATCACGCGTCCTGCAGCGATCTGATGGCGGCAGCGAAACGCGTCATCGCCTCGCGGAGCGGCTCGGCAAGCTCCGGGCTGCCGACGATGTCGTCTTCACCACCAGCGGACCCGAGCAGGGGCAGCGTGACGCAGGCTTCACCCACGATCCGCGCCGACATCGTCTCCAAGGTCAGCCGCAGGGCGAACAGGGCATGGGTGGCGCGCGGCGACGTGTTGATCAGTGCCACCGGCTTGTCGGGAAATTCGAAACTGGCCACCAGCCAGTCGAGCGCGTTCTTCAATACGCCCGCGACCCCGCGGGCGTATTCGGGGCTCCAGATCAACAGGCCGTCGGCACCGCCGATGACCGCACGAAATTTCGCGACGGTGTCGGGCACCTCGGGGCCATCGAGATCCGGATTGAAGAAGGGCAGGTCGGCTATCCCTTCGAAGAGCGTGACCTGCACGCCTGCGGGCACAAGCCGCGCCGCAGCACGCAGCGCCGCGGCGTTGCTCGAGCCCTGGCGAAGGCTGCCGGAGATCGCGACGATCTTCATGCGGGCATTTGCCTAATGCGCCTCGTCCCAGTTATTCGCGGCGCGGGCGTCGACTTGCAGCGGCAGTGACAGGATCACGGCCGGGAAGGGCGCGTCCTGCATCACCTTCTGCACGACCGGCAGCGTGGCCGCGACTTCGCCGTCGGGCACCTCGAAGATCAATTCGTCATGCACCTGCAGCAACATCTGCGCCGAAAGTTTCTTCTCATCGAGCGCGTCTTCCATGCGGATCATGGCGCGGCGGATGATGTCGGCCGCGGTGCCCTGCAGCCGCGCGTTGATCGCGGCACGCTCGTTGAAGGAGCGGATCGAGGCGTTGGAGGCCTTGATGTCGGGGTAGTAGCATTTGCGGCCGAACAGCGTGGTGACATAGCCGTATCTGCGGCAGAACTCTCTGGTCTCGTCCATATAGGCGCGGATGCCCGGGAAGCGCTCGAAATATTTCTTGATGTAGGCGGAGGCTTCCTCGCGCGCGATGCCGAGCTGGTTGGCGAGGCCGAAGGCCGAGATGCCGTAAATGATGCCGAAATTGATGGCCTTGGCGCGGCGCCGCACCTCGCTCGGCATGTCCTTGATCGGCACGCCGAACATTTCCGAGGCCGTCATCGCGTGGATGTCGAGCCCGTCGCGAAACGCCTGTTTCAGGACGGGAATGTCGGCGATCTCGGCGAGCAGGCGGAGCTCGATCTGCGAATAGTCCGCCGACAC
>JAFAUV010000282.1 GCA_019243075.1 Bradyrhizobium sp. | reverse complement strand
CGAACGACCACCACGGCACCTCGTCGAGCCGGCGCAACACCGCGTCGACCTCGCCGCTCTCGCCGCGAAAACGTCCGCGCTCGACGGTCGAGAGCACGTCGCGCTTGAGCAGCACGCCGTCGCTCCAGCGGGCGGACAGCCATTGCGCGTCCTGTCGCGGCAAAGCCATGGCGGAATTCACGCCGCCGCCGGGACGCGGAACGACTCGGCAATCCAGCGATCGAGATCGCCGAGCGCACGGGCGCTGAGCGCCTGCTTCTTGGCGATGGTCTTTTCATTGCCCCGCAGCCTTGCGCCTTCGGCATTGCGCGTCGGCGGATTGGCCAGCGGCGGGAACAGGCCGAAATTGATGTTCATCGGCTGGAACGAGCGGCTGCCCGGCTCAATGGTCTCGATATGGCCGCCGATGATGTGGCCGAGCAGCGCGCCGAGGGCGGTGGTAGGCGGCGGCGGCGCGAGCGACGCACCGCGAGCCTCGGCGGCGGCGTAAAGGCCCGCAATCAACCCGACGCAGGCCGACTCGACATAGCCCTCGCAGCCGGTCATCTGGCCGGCGAAGCGCAGGCGCGGCTCGGTGCGCAGGCGCAATTGCTCATCGAGCAGTTTTGGCGAGTTCAGAAACGTGTTGCGATGCAGGCCGCCGAGCCTTGCGAACTCGGCCTTCTCGAGCCCGGGAATGCTGCGGAATATCCGCTGCTGCGGGCCGTATTTCAGCTTGGTCTGGAATCCGACCATGTTGTAGAGCGTGCCCAGCCTGTTGTCCTGGCGGAGCTGCACGACGGCATAGGGCTTGACGGTCGGGTTATGTGGGTTGGTGAGCCCGACGGGCTTCATCGGACCGTGCCGCAACGTCTCGTGTCCGCGTTCGGCCATCACCTCGATCGGCAGGCAGCCATCGAAATAGGGCGTGTTGGTTTCCCACTCCTTGAAGTCGGTCTTCTCGCCGGCCAACAAAGCCGCGACGAAGGCCTCATACTGATCTCTGGTCATCGGGCAGTTGATGTAATCGGCCCCTGTGCCGCCCGGGCCCGCCTTGTCGTAGCGCGATTGAAACCACGCGACCGACATGTCGATGGTCTCCTTGTGCACGATCGGCGCGATGGCGTCGAAGAAGGCGAGGGCGTTCTCGTCGGTCAGCACGCGGATGGCAGCCGCCAGCGGCGCCGAGGTGAGGGGACCGGTCGCGACGATGACATTGCCCCATTCGGCCGGGATGGCGGCGATCTCGCAGCGGTTGACCTCGATATTGGGATGCTCATTGAGGGCGCGGGTCACGGCGGCTGAAAAGCCTACACGGTCGACTGCGAGCGCGCCGCCGGCCGGCACCTGGTTCGTATCCGCGGCGCGCATGATCAGCGAGCCGAGCTTGCGCATCTCGGCATGCAACAGGCCGACCGCATTGTTGGCGGCGTCGTCGGAGCGGAAGGAATTGGAGCAGACGAGCTCGGCGAGGCCGTCGGTACGGTGGGCTTCGGTCATCCGAACCGGCCGCATCTCGTGCAGTATCACGCGGCCGCCCGCCGCCGCGACCTGCCAGGCGGCTTCCGAGCCGGCGAGGCCCGCGCCAATGATGTGTACGATCGGAGAAAGGGTCGCAGTCATGGCCGCCAGCGTTACCCCGTTTTGGTCGGCAGCGCAGCAGCGGAAGGTCGAAAACCCCAGAAACGACAACGCCCGCGACGGCGCGGGCGTTGTCGGTCCATCAATTTGGCTGAACGATCAGCCGTTATAGCTGCCAGCCGCAACGCGCGGAATATCGGAACGATCGAGGCCAATATCGGCCAGTTCCCGATCGCTCAGCTGCGAGAGTTCATTGACGTTGCGCTGATAATCCCGGAAAGCCTGGATCATGCGGATGAGCGAGAGCAACATTGTAGTCTCCTTAGTAGCGGCGATTCAGCGCTTGGAGGAACGCCTCATCGTTGAAATGAACATAGATTGGTATCTCGCGGCTGGGTAGTTCCGATGTTGCGGTGCAGCTAGGTATAAAACGCATGGCCGGACCAAGAAAGGATTAACCTTTCGGCATGGCTGCGAAGAATCCGCCTGCGATTTCACCAGATCAATAAAACCTCGTGAAAACAGCAGATTGTGTAATGATCCCGGAATTGCCCTGGCGCTGTTGGAGGAGAGCCCGAACCGTTAGTCTGGAGCCCCGGTATCGATCGAAGCGGCTTGGGTTTGGCAACAGTGCATGCGCGATTCGCATGCAGGTTTGGCTAAAAGGCTGAATTATAGATCAGTTTTATATCGCAGTGCAGCACCAGACTCCAGTCTGGAGTCAAGACCTCACCGATAATTACAAAGCTGTAATCAAAATGCGCGCTGGCGCATGAGGCTTTGCAGCACGGTCCGATCACATTTAGATCGCGCGGATTTCATTCTGCAACTTTGGGCTGATAAGCGAACAATCATCTCGCAGAATCGGCGATGGCGTCGGGTCTGTCCCAAAAGCATAAGGAAAAGTAACATGATCAAAAAGTTACTCGGGGCTGCCGCTGTCGCGGCTGTTGCATTCGCTGTTGCTCCTGCCCAGGCCGCACATCTCGGCGGCGTCGGCTGCAGCGGCACCGGCTTCGCAAAGGCCGAATCAGCAATCGAGGGCGCGGCCGATGGCGAGGGCAAGTTTGCGGCCGAGAAGGAGATCGCTGCGGCACAGGACGCATTTCTGAACAACAAGTTCGGGGCCTGCAGCTCGCATCTCAACAAGGCGCTGCGCGACACCGCGGCGAAGTAATCAAGCGCCCAACAATCAGGACAGGGGCCGGTCGCGATCGCGATCGGCCCCTCGTGGCCTCAGGGGGCGTGAGCGAGCTGATTGGCGAAATAGGCGACGGTCCTGGTGTAGACTTCGCTCTTGTTCCACTGCTGCAATACCGCAAAATTCGGCGCGCCCGGCTGATAGTCCTGACCCTTTTTCCAGCCGTAATTCGCAAGATAATTGGCGGTCGAGGCCAGCACATCGGGCACATTGTGCAGGAGATCGCGGCGGCCGTTGCCGTCGAAATCGACGGCGTATTTCATCCAGGACGAGGGCATGAACTGGGTCTGGCCAAGCTCGCCGGCCCAGGCGCCGCGCATTTCCTGCGGTGAGAGATCGCCGCGGTCGATGATCCGCAGGGCGTCCATCAGTTCGCCGCGAAACTCGTCGGCACGCCGGCAGTCATAGGCCAGGGTCGCGAGCGAGCGCAGTGTCTGGAACTTGCCGGTATTGACGCCGAAATCCGTTTCGAGACCCCAGATCGCGACCAGCACTTCGGCGGGCACACCATAGGCTTGCTCGATGCGCGACAGCACCGAGCCGTATTGCTTGAGCATGTTGGAGCCGCGTGTCAATCGCGGCGGCACCATCCGGCCGGAAAACTGCTCGAAGGTCTGGTCGAACACCTTTTGCGAGTGGTCGCGGCTAAGCACAGCTTGGTCGAGGGTGACGCCGTTGAGCCCGGCATTGACGGTTTGTTGCGAAATCCCCTTCGACACGGCCTCGCTCTTGAAGGCGCTCAGCCAGGCGTCAAAGTTGCCGGTGTCACAGGCCGCAGCCCCATGTGCCGAGGCAGGGCCGAGAGAAAGTGCGGCGCCAAGCGCCAGAGTTGCGAGGAAATGCGAGTTTGTTGCTGTCACGAATGCGGCTTCCGAGTCGAAAGGTCATGATCCTGCGGCGCAAAATCTCCGTGTCAACCGCGGCCAAAACATGGCTAGCGCCTGATCGGCAAAAGCGTGGAGCGCTTTTGCGAACGCCAAGCCGCCGGATCATCCGGCGGCTTGGGTCCAGCTGACAGCTGTGTCGATCAGCTGTCATCGCGGCGGCGCCAGGGAAACAGGTTGGCTGGGAAGTCGGCCGCCGGCCGGCGCTGCCGCGGCGGCCGCGGAGGAATCGGCCGGGCGTTCGGATCGATGGCCACGGCTTCGCGGTAGAGATGCCAGGTCGCATGCCCGAGCAGCGGGATCACCACCGCAAGGCCAAGGAGCAGCGGCAGCGAGCCCACTACCAGCAAGGCTGCGACGATCAAGCCCCATGCGGCGATCGTCATCGGATTCTTGGCGACGACCCTGAGCGAAGTCACCATGGCCTGGCCTGCGCTGGCATGGCGATCGAGCATCAGCGGGAAGGACACCACGCTGATGCAGAGTGCGACCAGCGCGAAAAGGAAGCCGACGCCACAGCCCACGATGATCAGCCACCAGCCTTGCGACGTGGTCAGGACGCGCGTCATGAAATCGGAAAAGCTGGTCGCGCCGCCATAGCCGAATACGGCGATATAGATCGCCTGCGCGGTCGCAACCCAGGTCACGAACAAGGCGAGCAGCAGCGTGCCGAGCCCGAGCATGGCGCCGAAAGAGGGCGAGCGCAGCACCTCGAGCGCATCCCAGGCAGAGGCAGCCTGGCCACGTTCGCGGCGGCTGCTCAGTTCATAGAGGCCAAGCGCCGCGAAGGGACCGAGCAAGGCAAAGCCCGCGGCCAGCGGAAACAGCAGCGGTATTACCGCATAGCCGAAAGCCACGCGCGCCAATAGCAGGCCGAGCACCGGGTAGATCACGCAGAGGTTGATGGCGTGGCTGGGCACCGCCTTGAAATCCTCCCAGCCGAGTTTCAGCGCCCGGCGCAGATCGGAAAGGCCGATGCTGCGGATCTCGGGTGCCGCTTCCGGCGCGGTCTGCACCTGCGAGCTGACATTGTCGTGGTAGGTCGAGGCCATGGTCGCTGACTCCCTTGCCTAGACGGCCGGAGTTCGCGCCGGTTCGGGGCGCGAGCGGCCGCCGATGAACGATCACGATGCTTGGCCAGATGCGAGAACCCTTTCTGGCCATTTCGCGAGCTGAAGATTCAACATACTCCGAATTTGTTCCCGCGTCGCTCACGGCTGGGTGAGAAATATGCCGCAGCGCAAACAGTGACGGGTCATTCCGCCGTCATTTCGCCTCGGCTAAGCTCCACACCAGCGGCTCCGGGACGCGCGGCAAGCTTTGCCGTGGGCCAAGCTGAAGCAAGCAATCCGGATAGCCGGGGAACAAAGACGTTTCCATTTGGGGAGCAATCGATGAGCATTTTCGGAAAAATCATGAGCGGAATCTTTGGCCACTCGGCTGCGCGTGCGCCGGCTGGCGGCAGCGCTGCGCCGGCTGACAGCAGTGCCGCGCCTGCGGGCGGCGCGGGGACCGCTTCGGCCGCACCGGCCTCGGCACCGGCGCAGACCGTCGATGTGGCGCCGATCCTGGACAAGGCAGCGGCCGCCAAGCACGAGAAGCTGGAATGGCGGACCTCGATCGTCGACCTGATGAAGGCGCTCGACATCGATGCCAGCCTCGCCGCGCGCAAGGAACTCGCCAAGGAACTGGGCTACACCGGCGACACCAATGATTCCGCCAGCAT
Source organism: Bradyrhizobium sp. (assembly GCA_019243075.1). Classification (GTDB taxonomy): domain Bacteria; phylum Pseudomonadota; class Alphaproteobacteria; order Rhizobiales; family Xanthobacteraceae; genus Bradyrhizobium. The sequence goes on along the minus strand of JAFAUV010000282.1, from coordinate 13,038 downwards.
GAACGTCTGGCTGCACAAGCAGGTGATGGCCAAGCTCGCGGCCAATGGCGGCAAGCTGCCGCCGGAAATCAAGCATTAAGAAGTCCTGGGATGTCTTACGCGACAAGGTCGGCGAATTCCGGGTGCTTGCCGAGATAGTCGACCACGAAACCGCATCCGGCGAACACCTTGCGGCCGTCGGCCCGGATCATCTGCAGTGCGCCCTTCACCAGCTCCGAGGCGATGCCGCGACCACGCAGCGCGCGCGGCGTCTCGGTATGGGTGATGATGATCGCCTGCGGCGTCTGCCGGTAATTGGCAAACGCCGTCTGGCCGCCAACGTCAAGCTCGAAGCGGTGCAGGGTTTTGTTGTCGTGGACGGCCATGGTCGTGCTTTCCCGCAAATTCCGGTTTCTCATCTAAGGCCGCGAGCGCATCGATGCAAACCGCCGACCGAGCGGAGATTTTTTGCTGCGCCGGACCTCGGCCTTATGCCGATTTTGCTTGCGGCGCAGGCTCTTGCGGGCCCTCGGCCGAAGGCGATAGAGAGGAGACAACGAAGCTGTCGAAACCGGCGTCCCAAGCGCCCCTCAAGAGGAAGCCCATGAAGCTCGTGCTGACCCTGATCGGCGTCGTCCTGCTTGTCGTTGCCGCGGTCTATTTTCTGGTTCCCGCGGACCAATTGCCGGGCTTCTTCCCCGGGCATGAGGACGGCGTGGCGCGGGTACATATGAAGCATGGCATGGTCACTGGCGTGATCGGCATCGTGCTGATCGCGGCCGGCACCTTCATGAGGCGCCGCTAACGTGGCCGCAAACCCACTTAACGCCGGGAAGCCGCTCGGCAGCCAGGCGCGGATGTCACGGCGGGTGACGAATCTGGCGCATATGCTGACCCAGAATGCGCGTCGGCATGGCGCTCGCGCCGGTTTCGTCTGGGCTGAGAAAAGCTGGACCTGGCGCGAGATCGACGCTCGCGTCTCGGCGTTGGCGGCCGCGCTTGCGGCGCGCGGCATCGGTAAGGGCGACCGCGTGCTGGTGCATTCCAGGAACTGCGAGGAGATGTTCTTCTCGATGTTCGCTGCATTCCGTCTCGGCGCGGTCTGGGTGCCCACCAATTTCCGCCTGATGCCGGACGAGGTGGCGTATCTGGCAACAGCTTCCGGGGCGAAGGGGTTTCTTTGCCACGGCGATTTCCCTGACCATGCGAAAGCCGTCGCCGGCACTGATTTCGTTTGGCGGATCGGGCAAGCCGGCACGTTCGGCGAAACTTCATTGCAGGAGGCAATGAGCAAGCATGCGGGCGCGGCTCTGCGCAATGTCGCGGTGGAGCATGACGATCCCTGCTGGTTCTTCTTCACGTCAGGTACCACCGGCCGCTCCAAGGCGGCGGTCCTGACCCACGGCCAGATGGCCTTTGTCGTGACCAACCATCTCGCCGATCTCACGCCCGGCACCACGGAGCAGGACACCTCGCTCGTGGTCGCCCCGCTGTCGCACGGCGCCGGCGTGCACCAGCTGATGCAGACCGCACGCGGGGTGGCGACCATCCTGCTGCCGACGGAGCGTTTCGACATTGCCGAAGCCTTCCGGCTGATCGAACGACACCGCGTCAGCAATCTCTTCACTGTGCCGACGATTCTGAAGATGATGGTCGAGCATCCGGCCGTCGATCAGTTCGATCATTCGTCGCTGCGGCACGTCATCTACGCCGGCGCCCCGATGTACCGCGAGGACCAGAAGTTCGCGCTGAAGAAGCTGGGCAAGGTGATCGTTCAGTATTTCGGCCTGGGCGAGGTCACCGGCAACATCACGGTGCTTCCGGCCGCGCTGCATGACGAAGAGGACGGCCCCTCGGCGCGGATCGGCACCTGCGGTTTCGAGCGCACGGGCATGCAGGTCTCGATCCAGGACGACAACGGCCGCGAGCTGAAACCGTTCGAGACCGGCGAAATCTGCGTGATCGGGCCGGCGGTCTTCGCCGGCTATTACGACAACCCCGAGGCCAATGCGAAAGCATTTCGTGACGGCTGGTTTCGCACCGGCGATCTCGGCCACATGGACGAGGAGGGCTTTGTCTATATCACCGGCCGTGCGTCCGACATGTACATTTCCGGCGGCTCCAACATCTATCCGCGCGAAGTCGAGGAGAAGATCCTGACCCATCCCGCGATCGGTGAGGTCGCCGTGCTCGGCGTGCCCGATCCCGTCTGGGGCGAGGTCGGCGTCGCCGTCTGCGTCGCGCGCGAGGGTGCCGCCGCGGTAGACGAAGCCGAAATGGCGGCGTTCCTCGCGCCAAAGGTGCCGCGCTACAAGATGCCGAAGCGGTTCTTCTTCTGGGATGCGTTGCCGAAATCCGGCTACGGCAAGATCCCCAAGCGGCTGGTGCGCGACGAACTGGAAGCGCGCGGGCTGCTCGATCTCAAACAAACCACGTGAATGCGCACCATCAAGCAGCCGGGTACGCCTGTCGCTGAGCGCATCCAGTGGGTTGAGGTGCGCGGCAGAGCCTTTTCCTTTACGCTGGAAGCGGGCTTGCCGCTGCTGGAAGCTGCGCGCCGCGGTTTCGCAGCGCGAGGCTTTGCGAGTGGTACGCTGAACATGCGCCGCGGGGCGCTCGGTCCCTTCGGCTATGTCATGCCGGCGCGCTCGAAGACAGGCGAGAACGCGGCCTTCTACAGCGACACCTTCCGCCCGGCTGGCGTTACTCAATTCGAGCTCGCGACCATGACCTTGGGCGCGCGGGACAGCGCGCCGTTCTTTCATTGCCACGGCCTGTGGCGGGAGGCCGATGGCCGAGCGAGTGGCGGTCATATGCTCCCCGAAGACACCTTTGTCGCCGAGCCCTTCGAAGCCGAAGCTTTCGGCATCGACGGCGCGGCATTTGCCGCCGAGGCCGACCCCGAAACGAACTTCAGGCTGTTCGGGCCCGTCCCGGCCGCGCGGAAAGGTGCCGAAACGACCAGCCGTGCGTTTGCGATGCGACTGCGGCCCAATCAGGATTTTGCCGGAAGCCTCGAAGCCTTTTGCCGCGAGCAGGGCATTGCACGCGCAAGAATTCACGGCGGCGTCGGCTCGACCATCGGGGTGCGCTTTGCCGATGGCCGCAGCCTCGAGCCCTTTGCCACCGAGCTTGCCGTCACCTCTGGCTTCATCGCGCCGGGCGCCGATGGTACGCTGAAGGCAATGCTCGACGCGGCGCTGATCGATTATACGGGCGGCATAGGGCAAGGCCTGCTGGCCCGCGGCGACAATCCCGTGCTGATGACCATGGAACTGGTGCTCGAGGCGCATGAGTTTATGGACGGTGCGTAACGGTGCCGGTCGGCGTTGCAAACCCCTCCATGGTCTTGATCCGCTTCTCCAGCCACCAGCCATATTCCGGCGTCCAATCCTCGAAGCGGCAGTTGAGGCCGAGATCATGCGCCCAGTGATGGGCGATGTTGGGATTGTATTGCGACTGCCGGCCCACCGCGATCAGATCGGCCTGGCCCTTCTGCAAAATCGCTTCCGCCTGCTGCGCCTCCAAAATGATGCGCACGGCCATGGTGGCGATCTCGGCTTCCTTGCGCACCCGCTCCGCAAACGGCACCTGAAAGCCGAGCGCGCGTGGCACCTGTGCCGCCGTCGCCGAACCCGAGATGCCGCCCGAGGAGCAATCGACCACGTCGACCCCGCGCGCCTTCAGTTCGCGCGCGAAAACCACCGTATCATCCATGTTCCAGCCTTCCACCGTGCCGTCGACCGAGGAGACCCGCACGAATAGCGGCATGCTTGCCGGCATTTGCTTTCGCACAGCCTCCACGATCTCGAGCGGCAGCCGCATGCGGCCGGCGCGATCGCCGCCATATTCGTCGTTGCGTGTATTGGAAACCGGCGACAGGAACGAGGCGAGCAGGTAGCCGTGCGCGGTGTGGATTTCGATGGTGTCGAAGCCGGCCTTCACCGCATTTTTCGCCGCATGCGCCCAGGTGCCGACCATCGCCTTGCACTCGGCCGTGGTGAGCTGGCGCGGCGTCAGCCAACCCTTGGCGACGGGCTCCGCGGTCGGCCCGACCGGCTGCCATCGCTTGGCGCCCGCCTTGAGATTCGCCTCCGTGAGCGGGCCCATGCCCTGCATCGCCGTCTGCGATGACGATTTGCGGCCGCCATGCGCAAGCTGGATGCCGATCGCGGTATTTTGTCGCTTCATGAAAGCGATCAGGGGCCGGAAGCTTTCGACCTGCGCATCGTTCCAGATGCCGAGATCATGCTCGTTGATAAGGCCGATCTCCTCCACCGCGGTCGCCTCGACGAAGACGAGCCCGAAGCCACCCAAGGCATAGCGGCCGAGATGCACCAGATGAAAGGCGCCGCAGGTGCCGCCGGCCTCGGCGCGATAATGCACCATCGGCGGCACGACGAGGCGGTTTTTCAGCGCGAGACCGCGGATTGTGAATGGCTCGAACAGCTTTGGCCGCGCCGTCGTGCACCCATTGGTCGGTCCGTCACTCACTGCCGTTTCTCCTTTTCGAAATCGATGGCCCGCGGCAGGGGGCAAGCTGATGGCGCGCGCGGGCCCTTGGGCTTGTTGCCGGCCCGGCGGGAAGATGCCGCGAAAGTGGCAGCCGATCAACCGCGTCAGCCGTGTTGATCGCTGGGCCCGACGTTCTCGCCTTTCCATGAGCGCCATGCGCTAGGCGGCGGATCGGGGCAAGGCTATACTCGGTGGCATGAAAAGATGACCGAGCAACAAAGCCTCGGTGCGCTTCGGGAGTGAACCAGAAACGTTCAGGGAGAGAATCCAGATGTCGCTGACTCGCCGTCAAGCGCTGGCAACCGCCGGTGCTGCCCTCGCAAGCACGCTCGCCAGGCCCGCCATCGCCGCGAAAGAACCGATCCCGATCGGCTATCTTCCGGCGCTTACCGGTCCCTCGTCCTCCACCGGGATCGGAATCAATCGCGGGGTCGAGCTTGCCGTGAAGGAAATCAACCAGGCCGGCGGCATCGACGGGCGGCAGATCGAGCTGATCGTCCGCGATACCCAGAGCGAACCGACCAAGGCGGTGAACGGAGCCGCCGAGCTCACCCACGCCCACAAGGTGAGCGTCGTGTTGGGGCCGGTCAATTCCGGCGAGTCGCTTGCGGTCGTGCCGTTGCTCGCGCGCGCGAATACGCCGCAGATTCATCCGTGCTGGGTCGACAGCCTGACCGACCCGAAGAAATATCCGATGTGCTTCCGCAATGCGTCGACCAATCAGCAGATCGGCGCCGCCGCCAACCGCTATGTGGTGGACGTGCTCAAATGCAAGAAGGTGGCCGTCATCAGCGACACCACCGGCTACGGCACGGCTTCCGTCAATGCCTATGTGCCGATGCTGAAAGAAAAGGGCGCGGAGGTGGTCTACCAGGGCAACGTCGATGCCGCCAATCCGGATCTGACGCCGGAAATCCTGCGCATGCGCAACGCAGGAGCGGAAGCCATCATGCCCTGGAGCGTCAACCCCGGTTTCCTGTCGCGTATCATCAACACGCGCGGCCAGATGCAATGGGATGTGCCCATCGCGGGCCAGACCACGCTCGGCTCGGGCCAGACCTCGGCCCTGCTGGAAAAGTCCGAATACTGGGCCAAGGTCTACCCGAACAACTTCAAGCCGGTCTGCTATTCGGCAGACGGCAAGCTGAACGAGCGCGCGGCGGCCTTTGCCGACAAGCTGACGAGCAACAAGATCGAGGTCAGCGACACGCTTCTGTGGTGGGTCGCCGTCGGCTACGACTCGCCGCGGATGATCGCGGAGGCGATGAAGAGTGCCGGCACCGAACCGGAACAGATCGTCGGCTTTCTCAACAGGTTGAAAAATTACCCCGGCGTCTACGGCGACATCTCGTTCACGCCCGAACAGCATAACGGCTATCCGGACGACGAGGTCGTCATGGTCGCAGCCAACTCGTTCAAGAACGGCGCATTCAAGCTGGCGCCAGGCTACGGGGCCTAGCTCGATCATCTGCCGTTCCGCAGCATCGTGTCCGCAATTTTCTCGGCGGCCATCAGCGTCGGGAAATTGGTGTTGGCGCAGGGCACGACGGGGAAGATCGAGGCATCGACCACGCGCAGGCCGTGCAGGCCCTTGACGCGGCCCTCGGTGTCGACGACGGACATCGGATCGTCGGGGCTGCCCATGCGGCAGGTGCATGAGGCGTGCCACACCCCGATGGTGGCCTTGCGCACGAAGGCTTCCAGCGCCTCGTCGTCCTCCATCACCTGCTCGAAGGTGAAGCCCTCGACCACGAAATTGTCGATCATGAAGTGGCGCAGCGCTGCCGGCCCGTCCATCAACGTGGCGGCGATCGAGGTCAGAATCTTGTTCCTGGTGTTAACCACGCCGATCTTGCGTACGCGGTCGGTGTAGGAGGCGGGGAACGGCTTGTCGGTGACCGCGCGGACCGGCGGGCTCATCTGCAGGCCTGCCATCTTGCGGAAACCGCTCATCAGCCGCTCGAGGTCGCGCCGGTCGGACAACAGGTTGAACTCGACGATCGGCTCGGCCGACGGATCGCGCGAGGCGAGCTTGACCTGTCCGCTCTCCGAATAGGTCTTGTTGACGAAAAGCAAGAGCGAACCGATCCGCGCGCCGACAGCGTGCCAGGCCGATTTGGTGAGCGCGGCGACGAACATGTCGCCGGTCGGCGTGCCCTGAAGACCGGAGGAATAACGGAAGCCCATATGGATGTGGCGCCGGGTGTAGTCGTTCATGCGCGCGCCGCGGCGGACAAAGGACGACAGCGAGATCGACGGATGGTCCATCAGCCGCTGGCCGACGCCTTCGAGAGCCCTCAGCACCGGAATGCCCAAATCCCTGAGCTGGCCGACCGGGCCGATGCCGGCGCGCAACAAATGCGCCGGCGAATGGATCGCGCCGCAGCAAAGCACGATCTCGCGGCCGCGGAATTCCCGCATCTCATCGCCGACCTGCGCCTTCACGCCGACGCAGCGCGCGCCCTCGAACAGCAATTCCTTCACCTGGGTGTGGGTCGAGATGGTCAGGTTGGGCCGCTTGCGTACCTGGCGATCGAGATAACCCATCGCGGCCGAGACCCGATGCTCGTCCGCATTGGAAATGGTGATCGGGAAATAGCCATCTGCGAACTCGCCGTTCTGGTCGGGCAGATATGCCATGCCGGCAAGCTCGCAGGCCTTTGCGACGGCCTGCGAATGGCCGCTCCAATGCTCGCGCGGGATGCGGCGCACGGGGATGCGGCCGTCCCTGCCGTGATACGGCCCGTCGAAGTCGAGATCATGCTCGACCTTGCGGAAATAGGGCAGCACGTCCTTCCAACCCCAGCCGTCGGCGCCGCGGGCGACCCATTCGTCGTAATCGGTCGGCGCGCCGCGATTGGCGAGCTGGCCATTGATCGAGGAGCCGCCGCCGAGCACGCGCGCCTGCTCGTATTTGCGCAAGGGCGGCCGCACTTGCGGATTGTTGTGGCTGACGATCTGAGTCGTGACCTTGAGCTCGGTCCAATGAAAGCGTGGATCGAAATAGGCAGTGCCGGGATAGCTGTCCAGGATCTCCTTTGGCTCGTTGCCGGGCGGGGTGTCCTGTCCGGCCTCGCAGAGCAGGATCTGGTTGGCGCTCCTGGCGGAGAGACGATGCGCCAGCACCGAGCCTGCCGAGCCGCCGCCGACGATGATAGTGTCGTACACTTCTGGCGTTTCCTCTTGTTCTTGTCGGGTCAGGCTAGCGCAGCGCGTTTGCCCGGTCACGTCCGCCAGTCGAAAAACAGAGCTGAGCAAATGCATGGCTTCGGCGATCGATCGTGTGCGGGGAGGAGATATGCGTCGGCATTCTCGCGGCGATTTGCCCGAGCTTTGCGATAGCATCGCCCTCGAGAAGTGAGAGGGCGCAGGAAATGCCGGATGCAGGCCGCACCCATGGCCCGCCTGCAACAAAAAAAGCAGGCGGCAGTCACCACAGGTACGCCGAACGATCCGGCATTCCCTGCGCAATGGTTTAAGGCTTATGCCGCGCTCTCCCTGGGGTGCCGGGCTTGGTAGCCCCCATCGCCTCGAGATCATCACTCGAGGCTTGATCCCAGCGTCGGGGGACCAGGACCACACGGATTTGCCATCCGCGCCTGCCTCGCTCGTCCGGCGAAACCAGCGCGTCCATCGCATCCCGCTTCCTACGTCCGTGACGATCGCGATACGCCCCTCCAGCGGAGGCGGGACGGCCGCACCTAAGCATGGTTTGCGTTTCGGATAAAGCGAATTATTTTTACCGCGATCGCTTGACAGGCGGTGCGGATGCGAGGCCGACGGGCAAATCAGCATGGGTAAGCGGTTGCAGCCATGGCGGTTTTCGCTTCCCTTATTTTGTTCTTGTTGCGTTCTTTTGGTTGTGCCATGGATAGTTGAAATCTCTGGGGTAGGACCGTGGCGAAGCGCAATCGCGAGATCAACCTGCCGGCGCCGTATCTGAAACGGCTCTGGATCGACCCGACCCGCGTGCCTGACCGCGAGGCCTATCCGTTCTGCCTGCCGTTCCTGAGCGACGATTTCGAGCTTCACTTCGAGCGCGCCATCACCATCATCGTCGGCGAGAACGGCGCCGGAAAATCGACCCTGTTGGAAGGGATCGCGGCACTTGCCGGCTATGATGGAGCCGGAGGCGGCAAAGGTTACATCACGGTCGATCATTCCCAGGCGCTTGAGACAACGGGAGGCGAACTGTCCGTGGCGCTCCGCGCAGGCTGGCTGCCCAAAATCACGCGTGGATGGTTCTTCCGGGCGGAAACCTTCTTTTCCGTGGCACGCTATCTCGACACGGCGGCGCGGGAAGCGGGAGCGCTCGCCCCCGACTTCCTTTCACATTCCCATGGCGAGGGTTTCCTGCGCTTCTTCGAGGAGCGCTGTCAGCAGCAGGGCATCTTCATCTTCGACGAACCGGAATCCGCGCTGTCGCCCCAGCGCCAGATCGAGTTTCTGAAGCTGCTGCAGATGATGGAGAGGTCTGGCCGCTGCCAGGTCATCATGGCAACCCACTCGCCGATGTTGATGGCCTATCCCAGCGCGACGCTGCTGTGGTTGACGAAATATGGGCTGGAGCCGACCACGGTCGAGCAGACCAATCACTACAAAGCGCTGCGGGAGTTCTTCGACGATCCCCGGGGGTTCGTGGAAGCGGCGATCGCAGAGTGAATCCGCTGCGGCCGGGAGGTCCGCGTCTCGCAAGGTCTAGGGATGCGATAGCCGCGCGCGCCTGCACGCCAATACCGTTCGGCCGCGCTACTGTCGCTTCTTGGTTCCGGAATTAACCGGGATCATCCGTATTAAGCTAAACCGGCAAGCTTAACCGGCAAATTGGCTTGCACGCCGCTGCAGGGAACCGGAGGCTTTGCGCACCGATCAGCGCGATCAACCCCGAAAGCGAGTGCTAGTCATGGTGTCAACGACAGGAAGACCCGTAACTGACATTGAGCGTGAAATTCAGGCGGAGTTTCGACAGAGGCCGCCGCTGCACGACCCGCGCTCGTCCCATATCGAGCCGCCCACGATCGGTGCGCCCGCTCTTGCGATGCCGGACTATGTCGAGCATCGCGACGGCGCCACCGAAATCGGCAAGCTGTCGGCGGAGGCCGTCGTTCGTGAATATGAGGCGACGGCCAAAGAGATCGAATCGATGGGTTCCGAGCTCCTCGAACGCGTCAGACAGTGCGAGGCGATGACCCGCGATGCGCTGGCGGTGACCGCCGAGCTCCGGGAAGTCGCCGCGCGTTACCGCGAGGAGGCCAAGCGGGCGTTCGATCACATCGAAAGCTGCTCTCAGGTGGTGGCGGAGGCGCGCAAGACCTGCACCGAACTGAAGGACAAGATCGCCATCTCGCTCGGGGCAGAGAGGCTGAAGCCGAAAAAGAAGTAGGCTGCAGGGCACTTCGGCGGATTCGGCGGCCGGGCGGTAGCCTGTACGAGGGGCGCGGAGGCTTTCGTGGACGTCATTGCCGGAAGGGCAGGATCGCGGGTGGTGCGATTGCGCCGATCGACCGAACGCGCGAGCAATGCGCCGCAGGCGATGAAAGCGCGCAGGCTCGAGGCCAGGATCCTGCAGATGATGCCGCGCAGGACATGGATGACCTGCACCGCGGTCTCGCGGCTGATCGGCGCCGGCGACGACCGCAAGACGCGCGCCCGTCTTGATCGCCTGGTGAGCGATGGCAAGCTCGAGCGCAAACGCGGACAGGGCGCCCACGGCCCGGTCTATTTGTTTCGCAGGCTACCGCAGGGGCGCAGGGCGGTCGCAGAGTGAGCCCATTTGCCCTTGCTGCCGAGAAGCGGGCGGCCGGAGGGCAAAGGGGCGCGCTGACAACTGGCGTTTGCTGCGCGTCAAGCCGATCATCCCATCATAGCGGCAGAATAGCGTTGCTCTTTCTCGCAGACGCGCAATTGCCGGCTTCGCTTGCCGGCGCGTTGGGTCGGGCGGGACACGAGGCGCTACAGAATAGCTGAAGTCACTCCGCCGCTTCGCTCGCGCCGCCACTGGTCTTCTTTCTCGGCGCATTCGCTTTCTTCAGCACCGGCTCCAGGAATTTGCCGGTGTAGCTCCGCGGCGACTTGACGATATCCTCCGGCGGACCCCAGGCGACGATCTCGCCGCCGCCGTCGCCGCCCTCGGGGCCGAGGTCGATGACCCAGTCGGCGGTCTTGATGACCTCGAGATTATGCTCGATCACCACCACCGTGTTGCCCTGGGCGACCAGCTCGTGCAGCACTTCCAGGAGCTTCTTCACGTCGTGGAAATGCAGGCCCGTGGTGGGCTCGTCCAGGATATAGAGCGTGCGGCCGGTGGCGCGCTTGGATAGTTCCTTGGCGAGCTTGACGCGCTGGGCTTCGCCGCCGGAGAGCGTGGTGGCCTGCTGGCCGACATGGATGTAGTCGAGGCCGACGCGGCGCAGCGTCTCGAAGGTGTCGCGCACGCGCGGCACCGCCTTGAAGAACTCGGCGGCCTCCTCGACCGTCATGTCGAGCACGTCGGCGATCGATTTGCCCTTGAACAGCACTTCCAGCGTCTCGCGGTTGTAGCGCTTGCCCTTGCAGACGTCGCAGGTGACGTAGACGTCGGGCAGAAAGTGCATCTCGATCTTGATGACGCCGTCGCCCTGGCAGGCCTCGCAGCGGCCGCCCTTGACGTTGAAGGAGAAGCGCCCGGGCTCGTAGCCCCGCGCCTTCGCCTCGGGTAGGCCGGCGAACCATTCGCGGATCGGCGTGAACGCGCCGGTATAGGTCGCAGGGTTGGAACGGGGCGTGCGGCCGATCGGCGACTGGTCGATGTCGATGATCTTGTCGATATGCTCGAGCCCCTCGATCCGGTCGTGCGGCGCGGCACCTTCGCTGGCGCCGTTGAGCTTGCGCGCGATGGCGCGGTAGAGCGTGTCGATCAACAGCGTCGACTTGCCGCCGCCGGACACCCCGGTCACGCAGGTGAACAGGCCGAGCGGGATTTCCGCCGAGACGTTCTTGAGGTTATTGCCGCGCGCATTCACCACCTTGATGGTGCGCCGATGGTTCGGCGGCCGCCGCTCCGGCACCTCCACCGACAATTCGCCGGTGAGGTATTTGCCGGTCAGCGAATTGGGATTGCGCATGATCTCGGCCGGCGTGCCTTGCGCCACGATATGGCCGCCATGCATGCCGGCGCCGGGGCCGATGTCGAGCACGTAGTCCGCGAGCCGGATCGCGTCCTCGTCATGCTCCACCACGATCACGGTATTGCCGAGGTCGCGCAGCCGCTTCAGCGTTTCCAGGAGGCGCGCGTTGTCGCGCTGGTGCAGGCCGATCGAGGGCTCGTCCAGCACATAGAGCACCCCGGTCAGGCCAGAGCCGATCTGCGAAGCGAGGCGGATGCGCTGGCTCTCGCCGCCCGACAGGGTGCCGGAGGAGCGCGACAGCGTGAGGTAATTGAGGCCGACATCGATCAGGAAGGTGAGGCGCTCGCGGATTTCCTTGAGCACGCGGCTGGCGATCTCGTTCTGCTGCGCGTTCAGCACTTCCGGCACGCTCTCGAACCACTCGCCGGCGCGCTTGACCGAGAGCTCGCTGATCTCGCCGATATGCTTGTCGCCGACCTTGACGCAGAGCGCCTCCGGCTTCAGGCGATGGCCGTTGCAGCCGGCGCAGGGCACGTCGGAGAAATATTTCGCCAGCTCCTCGCGCGCCCATTCGCTCTCGGTCTCGCGATAGCGCCGCTCGATGTTGGTGATCACGCCCTCGAACGGCTTCCTGGTGTCATAGGAGCGGACGCCGTCCTCATAGGAGAACTTGATCTCGTCGTCGCCGGAGCCGTGCAGGATCGCGTCTCTCGTCTTCTTCGGCAGGTCCTTCCACTTGGTGTCGAGGGTGAATTTGTAGAACTTGCCGAGCGCGGTCAGCGTCTGCGTGTAATAGGGCGACGACGACTTCGCCCAGGGCGCGATCGCGCCCTTGCGCAGCGTCATCTCCTTGTCGGGAATGACGAGGTCCTCGTCGACATGCTGCTCGACGCCGAGGCCGCCGCAGGCGGGACAGGCGCCATAGGGGTTGTTGAAGGAGAACAGCCGCGGCTCGATCTCCGGAATGGTGAAGCCGGAGACGGGGCAGGCGAATTTCTCCGAAAACAGGATGCGCTCGGGCCCGCTCCTGTCGTGGATTTTAGCCGTCTTCTTTTTCTCTTCGGCCGGAGCTGCGGCCGGCGCATCGGCATATTCGATCACCGCCAGCCCCTCGGCGAGCTTCAGCGCGGTCTCAAAGCTTTCCGCAAGGCGCTGGCCGATGTCGGGGCGTACGACGAGGCGGTCGACCACGACGTCGATGTCGTGCGGGAATTTCTTGTCGAGGTTCGGCGCCTCGGCAAGTTCGTAGAACGCCCCGTCGAGCTTGACGCGCTGAAAGCCCTTCCTGAGATATTCGGCGAGTTCCTTCCTGTACTCGCCCTTGCGGCCGCGCACGACCGGCGCCAGCAGATAGAGCCGCGTGCCTTCCGGCAGATCAAGCACGCGATCGACCATCTGCGACACGGTCTGGCTCTCGATCGGAAGGCCCGTGGCGGGC
>JAFAUV010000240.1 GCA_019243075.1 Bradyrhizobium sp. | reverse complement strand
GCTGCGCGACTATTATCGCGGCAAGGGCGGCGGCATGACCGATGCCGAGCTCGACGTGCTGTTCAAGCGCCGCTTCGATCATCAGCAAGCCTATGCCGCGAAGAACATGCGCGACATCGTGGCGCTGGCGCACCAATACGAGATCCCGCTCGCCAGCCACGACGACACCACGGACGAGAACGTCACCGATGCGATCCGGGATCGTGTCTCTGTCGCGGAGTTCCCGACCACGATGGAAGCGGCCAGAGGCCTGCACAAAGCCGGCATCGACATCCTGATGGGTGCGCCCAATGTGGTGCGCGGCGGCTCGCATTCCGGCAACATCGCGGCGGTCGATCTGGCGCGCGAGGGATTGCTCGACATCCTCTCGTCGGACTATGTGCCGTCGAGCCTCCTGATGGGAGCGCTGCAATTGCCCAAGCAGGTGCCCGCCATCGACCTTGCGGCCGCTGTCCGCACCGTCACCAAGACGCCGGCGGAAGCAGTCGGCCTGAACGATCGCGGCGAGATCGCGGTCGGCAAGCGCGCCGATCTGATCCGCGTGCATGTGGCGCGCGAGATCCCCGTGGTGCGAAGCGCCTGGCGGGAAGGGGAGCGGGTCGCATGAGCGAAGCGCCGGTGCTCTCCCCCTACACGCCCAGTGCCATTGGCCCGGGCAGGCTGGTCCTGGTGGTCGGCCCGAGCGGGGCGGGCAAGGACACGCTGCTTGGCTTCGCGAAAGCGGCCTGCGCCGACGATCGCAATATCGTCTTCCCGCGCCGGGTGGTCACGCGGGAGGCTTCCTCCGCCGAGGACAATGTTGCGCTTACCGCGGATCAATTCGCTGAAGCACTCGCCCGCGGCGATTTTGCCATGCATTGGGAAGCGCACGGCCACTGCTACGGTTTGCCGCTGGCGATCGACGATGATATTCGCGCCGGACGTTCCGTCGTGGTCAATGTGTCGCGCACCGTGATCAATGCCGCACGCCGCGCCTATGCCCATGTGCTGGTGGTTGCGATCACGGCGCCTCCGGAAGTGCTTGCCGAGCGCATCAGAATGCGGGCGCGCTCCAGCGATGGCGGATCCGAGCAAAGGCTGAGCCGCACGGTGGACACGGCCGCACCCGATATCGCCATCCTCAATGTCGGCCGTCCCGAAGATCACGCGCGGCGGCTGGTGCGCGCCATCAAGGGGGGGAGTGAGACCATGGCTGTTGTCGCGACCATCGAGCAATTGGAAGCGATCTACGGCTTTCCCGGCGAGAGCTCGACGGTGAAGGTCGCCGACCGGGTTACGGCGTCCTACCGCGTGCTGATCGAAAAGTCGCCGTTCGCGGCGCTGGCGACGTCGGGGCCGGAGGGGCTCGATTGCTCGCCGCGCGGCGATCTGCCCGGCTTCGTCCGCATCCACGACGAAAGGACCCTGATGATGCCGGACCGGCGCGGCAACAACCGCATCGATTCCCTCCGCAACATCGTGCGCGACCCGAGGGTTGCGGTGTTGTTCCTGATCCCGGGCTCCGGCAGCACGCTGCGCGTCAATGGCCGCGCCCATCTGTCGGCCGATCCCGATCTGCTCGCCTCGTTCAAGGTCGAGGGCAAGGCGCCGCGCACCGTCATCGTCATGACAGTGGACGAAATCTATTTTCAGTGCGCGCGGGCGATCGTACGCTCCGACCTGTGGAATCCCGACAAGCGCGTCGACCCTAAGACCCTTCCCACGCCCGGCCAGATTCTGGCCGAGATGAGCGAGAACCGGGTCGGCGGCGAGCCATATGATCGCGAATGGCCGGAGCGGGCGCGGCAGACAATGTGGTGAAGAGATCGCCGCGCTATTCGGCTCCGACGCCCTTGGTCGGCATGTCGTCCTCATGAAGCTTTTGCAGGTCGCGCTCGTCCTGCGTCATCCTTCGCCGCGCTGGCTCGCCGCCGGGCGGATAATAGGCGAAGCTGTTCTCGGAACGGCCCTCACCCCATTTGCTGAAATCGACTTGTTCGCTGCACCAGCCGTTGCGGCCGCTCACGGTTTGGCGGCACATTTCCATGCTGGCGAAACTGCAGTTCGAGCCGCCTGTTGCGGCGTTGAGGCAATACTTCTTGGCGGCGGCCGCGGCCGAGTGCGTTGAAGTCAGCGAGAGCAGCACTGCCGCCCCGGCGACGAGTTTTGTATCCAGCTTCATCATGATCTCCGTTGTCGGATGTGCTTCGGCAACGGATTGCGCTGCAGCGCCGTTCCGTGAAATTTCGATGACATCGGTCGCCATACCGCGATTGCATAGGCGCGAGCGACATTCACCGCCGCAGCAAGCGCGCGCGAACCGAAGCTCACCGCGCGGCGATCAACCGGCCAAAATCAACAAGCCGAAATCAAGCGGCTACGTCTTCCCAGAGCCGCGAAGAGCCCCGGATCAGAACCCTGCGTCCCATGGGGCTGATCCTGGGACCTTGGCCGCCGACATCGGCAAGTCCCAGCTCGACGAGCTGCTCGATCAGGTATTGGCTGGGCGCGCAGCCTTGATTAGCGCCGCCGCGAAGCGCCTTGAGCGCTTCCCATTGCTCGGGCCGGAGATCGTAGTCGAGTTCGGCGTTCATGCGGCCCTCAAGCATCGGAACTGTCGCGTGTCTCTTACAAACACAGCGTGAAGGGGATGCGACCGGATTGAGTCTCGAGTTTGACTCACATGCTGTGGCCAAATATCACATCAAAGTGCATATTGACGGCCCTGGTTACGCAATTGTCATACCGGCGTGCCAAATGACGCCGTCGACCACCTCGAATCGGGCAGCACGGGGGTAGGGCTGAGACTGCCTGGATTGGAAGCGCGCCCTGAACATCGATTGGTTGCAGAACAAGCTCCGCAGCAGCAGTCGCATCAAGGGCCTGGGCGGCGCGATCCTCAGCATCTTGATTGGCGGCGGCGCGATTTTCGCGTTGACTCATGCGCTCAAGAATATCGATTACGATATCGTGCTCGCGATCATCCGTGACACCGAGCCGAGCGTCATCGCGCTCGCGCTTTTGATGGTCACGGCGTCCTATGCCAGCATCACATTGTATGACTGGCTGGCGCTGCACACCATGGGCCGCAAGGACGTGCCGTATCGGATCGCGGCGCTGGCGAGCTTTACCAGCTATCCGATTGCCCACGGCATCGGCGCGGTGGCGCTGATCTCCCCCGTCATCCGCTACCGCATCTATTCGAGGAACGGGCTGGGTGCGATGGGGGTCGCCAACATCTGCTTCCTGACCGGGCTCACCTTCTGGCTCGGCAACATGACCGCACTCGGCTTCAGCCTTTTGTACCAGCCGGCCGCGATCGGCGTCATCGACCAGCTGCCGGACTGGGGCAACCGCCTGCTCGCGCTGATCCTGCTCGGCGGTGTCGGCGGATATCTGGTGTGGAGCTGGCTGCATCCGCGCCAGATCGGCAGGAGCCAGTGGCTGGTGAAGCTTCCTTCGGGTCCGCTGGTGCTGGTTCAGATCGTGGTCGGGCTGCTCGACCTCGCGGCGGCCGCGATTTCGATGTATGTGCTGCTGCCGGGCAGCGTCGATATCAGCTTCTTCCGATTGATCGCGGTTTTCATCGCGGCAACGCTGCTCGGTTTTGCCAGCCATGCGCCGGCGGGGTTGGGCGTTTTCGACGCCACCATCCTGATCGGGTTGGGTGACGAGAACCGCGAGCAGCTGTTGGCCGCACTGTTGATGTTCCGTTTTCTGTATCATCTCGTGCCGCTCTCGATCGCGCTGGTTCTGTTCGGGGGAGTCGAAGCGTGGCGCAATTTTCGCGCAAAAAAGCCGGCTGTCGCCGCAGTCGCGGTGTCAGACCGGCGAGTTGAGCTTGAGTCCGACCATGCCGGCCACGATCAGCGTCAAACAGATGATACGAACCGGATCGGTCGGCTCGCTGTAGAGCAACATGCCGACAACGATGCTGCCCACGGCGCCAATTCCGGTCCATACCGCATATGCCGTGCCGAACGGAAGTGAGCGCAACGCCAGCGCCATCAAGGCAAAACTGAGGACGATCGCGATCAGCGTCGCTGTGGTCGGCCAGAATCGCGTCAATCCGTCGGAATATTTGAGACCGAGCGCCCAGCCCACCTCGAGCAGGCCCGCGCCAAGCAATGCAAGCCAGGCGCTCATGATGCCGCCGCAAACAAAATCTGTGGATCAGTGTGCGTAGCTTTGCGTGGCTCGCCGGCTGCGCGGCGAGTTCGTCCGTCGCGCGCTTTGCTGTCGGCGCCGGAACCCAAGATCTCCATCACAAAGTCAGTGCCGAACAATTGGGCGCGATGCCTCGCGCCGGGTGGTGGCGCGGTTTCAGGGATGATTTCGAGCGAATGAGCCGGCATAGGCAGGTCTCTTGTCGAAAGAGTTCGTTTCTCTCCTTGCGATGTTCGCGCGACACCCATGTGACAAGCGCTCTTCAACTTTGGCCGCGTCCGGGGCGGCTGTCGCAAAACTGAAGCGTGGCGCCGATAGCGTCGCGGGATTCTTGATTCGAGGCGTGGCATGAGTGCGCAATTGATCGCGGACGCGGTGCGGAACGGCAGGACGCAGGATGAATCGACGATCTGGGACCGGATTTATGCGTTCTGGCTCCGCCGCCTGGTCTATACCCAGATCTGGGAGGATCCCGAAGCTGATCTGGCCGCGCTGCAATTGCCGCTGGGATCGACCATCGTCACGATCTCCTGCGGCGGCTGCAACGCGCTGTCCTATCTGACCGCGCAACCGGCTCAGGTCTATGCCGTGGATCCCAACGAGGCGCATCTGTCGTTGCTCAAGCTCAAGCTCGCCGGCGTCCGCGCCTTGTCGGGATATTCCGAGTTCTGGCAGTTCTTCGGCGAGGCCTGTTCGCCCGCGAACGCGCGGCTCTATCACGAGCGGTTGCGGCCACTGCTCGACAGCCAGGCGCGGGCCTATTGGGACAAGCGCAACGTAATCGGTCGCCCGCGGCATGCCTATTTCACCGATGGCTTTTACCGTCATGGCGTGATGGGGCGCTTCATCGGCCTTGCGCATCTCGCGGCCAAGCTGGCCCGGATCGATGTTCGCGCTTTGCTGTTGGCCGACGTCGATGCGCCGGAGCGCAGGGAGGCGCTGGATCGGTTACATCGGCTGTTTCGCTCGCGTCTCGTGCGGCTGTTGACGCGGACGCCCGCCTTGCTGGCCAGCCTCGGGATTCCGCCGCGGCAGCGGGCGCTGCTCGGCGGCGGAGCGCCGTTGAACGAAGTATTGTATGACCGGCTGTGCCGGTTGATCACCGGCCATTCCAACGAGACCAACTATTTTGCCTGGCAGGCGCTGCTGCGCCGCTATCGCGGCCCCGGCGATCGCTGCCTGCCGCCTTACCTGCAGCGACGACGGTTTGCGCGGATGCGCAATGACGCCGGGCTGATCATCCCGGTTCATGCAAGCCTGCAGCAGTTCCTCGAAGGCCTTCCGGCGCGCGAGGTCGATGCCGTCGTGCTCCTGGATTCTCAGGACTGGATGACGCATGAGGAAATCCGCACGCTGTGGGATACGATCGACCGTGCCGGCAGCGATCAGGTTGCCGTGATCTTCCGCACCGCCGGCGCCGATTCGCCGTTGGAGGGCGAGGCGCTCGCGCCTCTGCGCGAGATCTGGCGTCGCGACGAGGAACGCAGTGCCGTCGGCTATGAGCTCGATCGATCCGGGATTTACGGCGGCTTTCACTGCTATGTGCGCCGCTGATCGAAAATTTTAGTCAAAACTCCGCTCATGTTGCGATGCCGCGATGGCGCCTTTCGCAAGCGCGGAAGGCTGTGGGATTCTGCACAGCGACGTGAGACGCCCCGCCTCAGTTCTGCTATGCTCGCGATGTAAGTGGACTTCACACCGCAGGAGTGGGGCTCATGAACAAGCTCGCGGAAATACGCAGTCAGGAATATATGTGCCGAGAGCGTGCCGCGTTGGATTCCGAGCGCCGGGTGTTTTGGCTGGCACAAGCCGAAGAGTGGGAACAGCGCGCGCTCGATGAGATTGCCTATCACTTCCGGGAGTGCAATCTCGGCCTCGCCGATCACCGGTTCCTAACGCCTCACTAGACTAACGCCCCACTAGATAAGGGCGCGCTTGCTGCGTTGGCTGATCAGTTTCGCATCGATGATGTGCCCCGCGAGGGGGGGCGCATGCCAGTTTGGATTCGCGAGAGCGACCGCTCTCAGTGCACCGGCTTTGGCAGGGTCTGGCGGAGCTCGGCGCCGCAATCGGCGCATTCATAGACGAAGTCGATCTTGGCCATGCTCCAGTGCGGCTCGACGTCGCGCACATACATGGGAAGCAGTCCCACGCAACCGGGGCAAATGACGGGCGCCATCTCGACTTCGTGATGATGGATATAGGCTGGCATATCGGCGCTCCTCCGAAAACCCGAGAAGGATGAATCTCAACCCGGGACCGAGCCTAATCGCTGGTATTGCGTGACCGCCATCAACTCTTTCGAACGTATGCAGAACACCCAGGCGTTTGTCCGCCGCTGTGGCATTGGCGTAACAGCTTCCGGGCTCCCCGAGCCCAGAAAATCGCGGGATCACGCGATCTCAGGTTTCTTCCAGGGTCATCAACACCATGCCGGTCAACGTCGCGCCTGCGGCGAAGGTCAGCGCTACGAAGCTGATCAGCATCAAAGCCGTGGTTTTGGGCTCGGGGTTGTAGGCAATCATGTTGATCAGATCTGGGTTTCCCGTCAGTGCCAACAGCAAGCAGAATCCCAGCCCCAGCGCGGTGCCCATAGCAGCGTGGCCCGCCAGCTGCAGCGGGAGCGAGCGGCGAGGGCGATTTCTCCTTGGCGCTTTTTGCATGGGCACGCTCTCCGTTACCGAACTAGGCGGAGGACGCGTCTTGCTCCGTTGGATGTCTCGCTTTCGCGATCCTCAAACAGGGAACGTCAGGGCATTGGCCGTGTTCCAAAACAGCCACGGCGCCGCAAAGCGCAAAATCAACAGGAGGTGAGCGCGTTCGGATGCCTCCGCAGGCTCGGCTGATTGTGCTAGGAACCAAAAAAAGCTGCTGGCTCGAATGACAAGCAGGTCAGGAATGATCGCAGGCGTTCTGGTTGCGCTGCTGTTGGGCGGTGTGGGGACGTCGTTCGCCATCGCCTGGCGCCCCGCCATTGCGACAATCGACCCGCCCCAGCCGCAGAGCTTTGCCCCCGGCCTTGTCAAGCGCGGGCGCGTGCTCGCGGCGCTCGGCAATTGCAACGATTGCCACACGGTGCGCGGGGGCAGAAACTTTGCCGGAGGTCTGCCGGTGCCGACGCCGTTCGGCACGGTCTATTCGTCCAATATCACGCCGGATGTCGAAACCGGAATAGGCCGCTGGTCCGAAGCGGCATTCCAACGCGCAATGAAGCTCGGCGTCGACCGCGAGGGCCGGCACCTTTATCCGACCTTTCCGTATGATCACTTCACTAATGTCAGGGATGAGGACGATCGCGCGCTCTATGCCTATCTGATGACGCGCGGGCCGGTTCATGCGCCGGCGCGTGACAATGAGCTTGCCTTTCCGCTCAACCAGCGGATTGTCGTCGCCGGATGGAAATTCCTGTTCCTGCATCCGGGCACTTACAGGGCGGATCCGACCAAGAGCGCGGAATGGAATCGCGGCGCCTATCTGGTCGAGGGGCTGGCGCATTGCGGCGCATGCCACACCCCCCGGAATGCGCTCGGCGCCGAACGCCTCAACGCGATCTTCGCCGGCGGCGATGTTGATCACTGGCAGGCCTACGCGATCAATGCGCAGTCGCCGTCGCCGGTGCCCTGGGATGCGGACGCGCTTTACGCCTATTTGCGCGACGGCTTTCATCCGGACCACGGCACTGCGCGCGGACCGATGGCGGGAGTGGTACGCAATCTTTCGGTCGTCCCGGCAGACGACGTCCGAGCCATCGCGAGCTATATGGCGGACGTTTTCGGCGCGCCATCTGCCGAGCGCAGGGAGCGGGGCGAGGCGGCGCTGGCACAGGCCAAGTCGCCTGCGGCAGCGGCCGCGGATTCGGCCGGTGGCGCCATCTACGCCGCCGCCTGCGCGCCGTGCCACGAAAGCAGCCAGGCCCCGCCCTATGGCGGTATCAATCTCGTCCTCAGCAGTGCGATCAGCAGTTCCGATCCCCGCAATCTCGCCAACATCGTGCTGGCGGGCGTCCGCCCCGTGGAGGGCGAGCTTAGCCCGATCATGCCGGGCTTTGCAGCGAGCATGAATGACGCAGAGGTCGCCGCCTTGTTGGTCTATCTGCGCTCGCGCTTCAGCAAACAGCCGGCCTGGTCCGATCTCGACAATATCGTCGCCGAGGCGCGACGCACGCAGACTGCTTCCCTCGATACGCGGACGGATGCACGTAATGCCTCCTCCGATACAGCCCAGCGAGCAAAGCCATGATGACATTGAAGGTCAATGGTAGGGATCACCAGATCGATGCGGAGCCGGACACGCCGCTGCTCTATGTCCTGCGCGACGATCTGAAGCTCAACGCTGCCAAATATGGCTGCGGGCTCGGCCAGTGCGGGTCGTGCACCGTGATAGTCGACGGCAAGGCGGTGCTGTCATGCGTGACGCCGATGGTGCTGCTCGAGGGCAAGCAGGTGACGACCCTGGAGGGCCTCGGCACCGCGTCCGCGCCGGCGCCGATCCAGCGTGCCTTCATGGAGGAGCAGGCGGCGCAATGCGGTTATTGCATCGCCGGGATGATGATGCGGGCGCAGGCGCTGCTGCAACGCAATCCGAAGCCGATCGACGAGCAGATCCGCGCGGAGCTGGCGCCGCATCTGTGCCGCTGCGGCACGCATATGCGCATCCTGCGCGCCGTGCACCGAGCCGCGCGGCTGATGGATACGGCGGAGCTGTCAGCGGTCGACAAGAGGAGCGCGCCATGAACGTCCCGATCATCCTCGATCGCCGCCGACTGCTCGCGGGCGGCGGTGCCTTCGTCGTCAGCTTCTCGCTCACCGGCGCTTTTGCGCAAGATCAGGGCGCGCCGGCTGCATCGCCCCCGGCAAAACCGCCAGGAAGTCTGGAGAAATCGCCCTATCTCGATTCCTGGATCAGGATCGAGGCCGAGGGCGGCACCACGGTATTCACCGGCAAGGCCGAGCTGGGACAAGGTTTCAAGACCGCGTTCCAGCAGATCGCCGCCGAAGAGCTGGATGTTCCCTTCGCATCGTTGAAGGTGGTGACGGCCGACACAAAACTCACCGCGAACGAAGGCTACACGTCCGGCAGCCATTCGATGCAGGATAGCGGCACCGCGATCCAGTATGCCGCGGCCCAGGCCCGCGCGCTTCTGGTGGCGGAAGCCGCCAAGCGGCTCGAGCTGCCCGCGGAGAATCTGCGAACGGAAAATGCTGCCGTGATGGCCCCGGATGGACGCCGCCTGACCTACGGCGAGCTCGTCGCAACAGACTTCCTGCATGTACGGGCCGAGCCCAGCGCGAAGCTGAAGGACCCGTCGACTTTCACCGTGATGGGGCAGCCGATTCCGCGGGTCGATATTCCGGCCAAGGTGACGGGCGGCATAGCCTATGTGCAGGATTTGCGCTTGCCGGACATGGTCCATGCGCGGGTCGTGCGGCCACCGAGCTATGGTGCACAATTGATCGAGCTCGACGCGGCGCCGATCGAGAAGCTGCCCGGGGTCGTCAAGCTGGTTCGCGACGGCAATTTCCTTGCGGTCGTGGCGAAAAAGGAATTTCAGGCGGTGAAGGCGATGCGCGCGCTGTCGGCTGCCGCGAAATGGAAGGAAACGGCGCAACTGCCGAAGCAGGACGATTTGTCTGCGGCGATCATGGCGTTGCCGTCCGAGGATTTCGCCATCTTCGAGCGCAACGACCCCTCCGCTATCGGCCAGACGTCTATCGAGGCGACCTACACGCGACCCTATCAATCGCATGGTTCGATCGGACCCTCCTGCGCCTTCGCGCAATTTGCCGATGGCGTGATGACGGTGTGGTCGCACACCCAAGGCGTCTATCCGGACCGGCAGGCGATAGCGGAAATGCTGGGACTGCCGCCCACGAGCGTGCGGCTGATCCATGTCGAGGGCTCGGGCTGCTACGGCCACAACGGCGCCGACGATGCTGCGGCCGACGCGGCCCTGATCGCGCGCGCTTTGCCGGGCGCGCCGGTGCGCGTGCAGTGGATGCGCGAGCAGGAACATGGCTGGGAGCCTTTCGGGCCAGCGATGGTGACCAAGCTGAAGGCTTCGATCGGCGCCGATGGGAAAATAGCCGACTGGAATTTCGCCGTCTGGAGCAACACGCATTCGATGCGGCCGGGCGGCGCCGGCTGCCTCCTGGCGGCGCAGCACATGGAAAACCGCTTTGCGGTGCCGCCGGCGAAGCCATTGCCGCTGCCGGAAGGTGGCGGCGATCGCAACGCGATCCCGATCTACACCTTCCCCAACGCTCACGTGATGCACCACTTCCTGCCGGACATGCCGGTGCGGATTTCGGCGATGCGGGCGCTCGGCGCCTACCACAACGTGTTCTCGATCGAGAGCTTTATGGACGAACTCGCCGACCTGGCCGGCACCGACCCGGTCGAATTCCGCCTGAAGCATCTCGACGATCGGCGTGGCCGCGACGTGATCGAAAAGGCCGCCGAGCGGTTCGGCTGGCGCGCGGGGCAGCAGGCGCCAGCGGATCGCGGCTACGGTTTTGCCTTCGCGCGCTACAAAAATCTGGCGGCCTATTGCGCGATCGCGAGCGAGGCCGAGGTGAACCGGGAGACCGGCCGCGCCCGCCTGGTGCGCGCGGTTGCCGCCGTCGACAGTGGCCAGGTCGTCAATCCGGATGCGCTGATCAACCAGATCGAAGGCGCTATCGTGCAGTCGTCAAGCTGGACGCTCTATGAGCGGGTGAGCTTCGACGACAGGCGCATCACCAGCATCGACTGGCAGACTTATCCGATCCTGCGTTTTGACGCGGTGCCCGAGAACATCGAGGTGCACATCGTCAACCGGCCGGGAAAACCATTCCTCGGCAGCGGCGAGACGGGGCAGGGACCTGCTGCGGCCTCGCTCGCAAATGCAATTGCCAATGCCACCGGCAAACGGCTACGTGATTTGCCGCTGACGCGAAGGCGCATCAAGGATGCGATCGACGCCTAGGCATAGCGCCCAAAGAAGCGCCGACAAGGTTCAATTGGATTCATAGGGAGTAAACGTC
>JAFAUV010000320.1 GCA_019243075.1 Bradyrhizobium sp. | reverse complement strand
CCTCACCGCCGTGAAGAACCTCAACCTCGATCTGCGCGAGGGCGAAATCTTCGGCCTGATCGGGCCGAACGGCTCGGGCAAATCGACCGCCATGAAATCGATCATGGGCATCGAGCGCCCGACCGCCGGCGATGTCGTGTTCCAGGGCGAGAACGTCGCCGGCCTGCCCGCGCACAAGATCGCGCGCAAGGGCTTTGGCATGGTGTTCCAGCACTCGCGGCCGCTGAACCGGCAGACCGTGCTGGAGAACATCATGGTCGCGCTGTTGCCCGACAGCCTGTTCATGCTGTTCGCCGACAAGGCCTTGACCGAACGCGCCAAATGGATCGCCGAGCGGGTCGGCCTCGGCACCGTGATGGACCGCCGTCCGCCCACCTTGCCGTTCGCCGACCTGCGCCGGCTGGAATTGGCGAAGGCCATCGCGCGCGATCCCAAGGTGGTGCTGGTGGACGAGCCCTTTGCCGGGCTGACGCTGGCCGAGGTCGGGATCTTCTCCGAGCTGATCAAGAGTTTTCGCGACGAAGGGCGCGCGGTGCTGCTGGTCGACCACAACGTCAAGAGCGTCGCGGCCCTGGTCGATCGCGTGCTCGCGATGTATCTCGGCGAGGAGATCATCACCGGCCGCGCCGACGAGGTGATGAAGAACGAAACGGTGCGCCGGGTCTATCTCGGCGGCGCCCTCGAGACCCATGCCCGCCCCGAGACCAGCTTCAAGGACAGGGTACCGGCGCTGCAAGTCGAGAATCTCAGCGTGCATTACGGCAAGGCGCAGGCGCTGGAGAATGTCTCGATCCACATCCATCACGGCGAGTTCGTTTCCATCGTCGGGCTGAACGGCGCCGGCAAGACCACGCTGTTCAATGCGATCTCGGGCTTCCTGCCCTATTCCGGCGAAATCGTCCGCGACGGCGAGAAGCTGCGCGGCATCAGCCCGGCAAAGATCGCCCGCAGCGGCATCGTGCAGTGCCCGGAATCGCGTGAGCTGTTCGGCGAGATGACGGTGCGCGAAAATCTCGACCTCGGCGGCCAGCACCTCTCCGACGCCGACCAGGTCAGGCAGCTCGACTGGTTGTTCGCGCTGTTTCCGATCCTGAAGCAGCGCCAGGGCCAGCTTGCGCAGACCCTCTCCGGCGGCGAGCAGCAGATGCTCGCGATCGGCCGCGCGCTGATGATGCAGCCAAAAATCCTGATCCTGGACGAGCCGACGCTTGGGCTCGCGCCGGTCATTCTCGAACAATTGTCAAAGGCGCTGGAAAAACTGCGCCAGACCACCCCGATCACGGTCCTGCTCGGCGAGCAGAACGTGACCTTTGCCCTACCCCATGCCGACCGCGTCTACGTGCTGGAGCATGCGCGCATCGTCTGGGAAGGCGATCCCGGCCGTTTCGCCGCCGAGGCCGGCGAAGGCTATTTGTGATGGCAGCGTGACGGGCCTGTCTCTTGCGCCTCAACGAATCAATTGTTTCTGACAATCTTGATCGCTTCCGCCGGCTCGGCGAGCTGCGCCGGCATGACAGGCGGAATGCCGTCACCGACGAATTCGGCCTGCGCTGCGGCGGAGATCCATTCGGATGCGGACGGAACGCTCAAGGCCAGGACGATGAGAACCAGTACGATGATACCGTTGATGGCGAGGATGGGTGTGATCTGATCGGACAAATGCCGGCGGCTTTGCGGTTTCCACCTGTCGTCGTAGCGCTGAAGCATCGGGGCCTCCTATCTTTGCGGATTGCACCGGCTAATTAGCAGCATGACGCGCCGCACAAATGCGACCTGCCTCACAGTTGGGCAAATTTGGACGGCCAAATTTCCGGCATTCCGCCAGGCAAAATCTCGGCAGGCGATCAGAACATTCGGCGCCGAGGCTCCGGCTGGTTCATTCGTCCGCGCGGGTGCCGGCTTCCGCCAGTTCGCGAAGCGAAACGGCGTCGAGCACGACGATGGCGCCGTGCTCGAGGCGAACCCAGTTGCGTGCCGCCCAGGCGCGCAATTGCTTGTTGATGCTCTCGCGGGTCATGCCGACCATCTCGCTGATCTCCTGCTGGGTGATCGCGATGGTGTGCCGTTCAGGCTCGAGCTTGCGCTTTTCGGCCAGCCCCAGCAGCGCACTGGCCAGCCGGCCCGGCAGATCCTGCAGAATGACCTGCTCGACCTGATCGGTCGTCCACCTGAGCCGATTGCACAACAGCTCGATGAACTTCATCGAAAGCGCCGGCTGGCTGCGCACAAACGGCAAGAAATCGCGGCGATCGATCACGTAGATCTCGCAATTGGTGTTGGCGGTGGCGTCCGCGCTGCGCTCCTGGCCGTCGAGCACCGACATCTCCCCAAACAATTCTCCCGGGCCGACCAGGTTGAGAATGGCGTTGCGGCCATCGGGGGAAGACAGGCTGATCTTCACCGTCCCGAGAATCACCGCGTAGAGGCAGTTGCCGGGGTCGCCCTTGGAGAAGATTGTGGCCCCGCGCCTGAGCACGGTGTGCTTGGCGTAGCGGCAAAGCTGGTCGAGCGCCTCGGAATCGAGGTCGCTGAAGATCGGATGCTTGCGCAGCACCGACAATTTGCTGCTCGAAAGGCGGCGAGCATCCGTCGGATTGTCCTGAGGCACGCCGATTGGTACTCCGGAAGGAACAGCCAACTGTCCTTCCGTAGTCAACAGCGCTCACATTTTCAACCGTAAACCGGCTTCCTTCGGGGCCCAAATGACAAGCCGCGAAACGCAAAGCCTCAAATTACAGGCTGCTATTTCGTATCGCGCAACCTTAAAGGCTAATGCGCGACAAAGCTCCGGGATCGAGTCTCGCTTCAATCGCCCCCAAGATAGCTCGCGCCCGCTGTTGTGACGCGTGTCGATTGCGCGCGAACCTCATTCGTTATTCACCCCCCATTTCCTTACCCGCAGTATTGGCGGCTGATCGCAGCTTCGGCGAGATCGGCGCAACGTTCTCCAACATGTCCCGGCGCATATGGGGCCAGGTTCGGCACCACTGTCATGCTGCTGTCATTGAAGCCGCCAATCGTGCAATGCAATGAACCGATGCACTATGATATCACTGCAAACTCAACGCCGCGCCCAAGACCCTCATGCCGCCATCCCGGAAAACTGCAGGTAAGGTCGCCCTGCCCGCCAAACCGGCGCGAGCGCGGCAGCGCCGTTCGCCCAATGCACGGCTGAACGGCGCCATGGCGTGCGATACGGCGTTCCGCATTGTCGCAAGGCGACATCTTGATGCGCTGAGCGCCAACCATCGGGCGACCTGCAATGGCGATCCAGAGGCGCTGCACCGGATGCGCCTCGCATTGACCCATCTGCGCACCGCCATCCTGTTCTTCTCGCCGATGGTTCATGACACCATCCGCGACGAGGTGCGGGACGAGCTGAAATGGCTCAATAGCGAGCTTGGCGCCGTACGTGATCTTGATGTCGCCGTCAGCCGGGTCAAGGCGCTCGACATGAAGCGGCCGCGGGCGGCGGAGGTTGTGAGGTCATGGGATGAGAAACGTGCCGAGAGCCATCGATATCTCGCGCGCATGCTCAATTCGGTGCGATACCGCTGGTTGATCGATCAGACGGCGGGCTGGATCGAGAACGGTCCCTGGTCGACGAAAACGGGCAAGCAGGCGGCGAAACAGCGGGCTTCGCCAATCGATAGCTACAGCGCCTCGAGGCTCGAGGAGTGGGAGGACAAGCTCCTGAAGCGAAGCCGCAAGCTCCGCAAGATGGATACCAAAAAGCGCCACAGGCTGCGGCTGTTCAACAAGAAACTCACCTACTCCATCGATTCCCTGGAAGATGTTTTCGCCGACGATCCATTTTCAGAACAGAAGACGGCACTCAAACATCTGATCAAGGCGCAAAAATCCCTCGGCCAGTTGAACGACGGCGCAAGAGGCAACGAGCTTGCGGGCGAATTGGAGCAGAAGGGCGTGCAAACGCCGGTGAAATTCTTGAAGCCCGAACGCGAGAAGCGCCTGATGAAGAAGGCCTCCAAAGCCTATCGGAAGCTCGGCAAGCTCCGACAACGAGGTTGAATTCAGAGCAATTTGCCGTCGGGGCCGAAGAAGGGGTGCGGTCCATCGAACTCGCCGATCGGCACCTGATGTGTGACGAGTTGCCCGAACCCTTCGCCCCCGAACCAGCTATGGAGATGGAAGGCTGGCGGCTCGACCTTGAAGGACGGCTCGCGTAGCTCGGCAAGATCAAGATCGACCGCATGATTGGGCGCAGGACAGATCGTGCAAGGCACGCCTGCAAACATCGTCAAGGCCGCACGATGCACGTGACCGGCCGCGACGATCCTGGCCCGAGGGTGGCGGAAAATGATCGGCTCCAGTGCGGCCGCGTTGAGCAAATTCTGGCGATCCATGTGCCCGATGCCGGTGACGAACGGTGGATGATGCAAAAACAGCAGCGCCGGCCGGCTCGTCGAGGAGCCGAGCATCGCGTCGAGCCACTGCAAGGTCGGCGCATCGAGCTCGCCATGCGCCTTGTCCGGCACGCTGGAATCGAGCAGCAGAAGGTCAACCTCGCCGACCTCGATCTTCTGGTTGAGCGCTCCAGAGGCAAAAGCGTAATCCGCGTTCGGAAACGCGGCGCGCATCAATTCGCGGCCGTCGTGGTTGCCGGGAATCCCGGCGAAAGGCACCTTTAGCGGCGTCAGCAGGCGATCGAGATGGTCGTACTCCTCCCCACTTGGCGTGTCAGCGAGATCGCCCGAAATCACAACAAAATCGAGCCGCGGCTCGAACGCGTTCAAGGTTGCCACGCAGCGCTGCAGCGCCCTCGCCGTGTCGACACGGCCATAGGCGAGCCGGCCCGGCGGCTTGATGTGCAGGTCGGAAATCTGCGCAATGCGAATTTGCCGATGGGGCATCGAACTTCTCAATCTTCCGGCGGCAACAGGCGGACGGCTTCCGGCGAGATCGACAGGCCGACCCGGTCGCCCGGCTTGATTTGCACCTGGTTCGGCGCATCGACCGCCAATAGCTTGTCCGAAGCGCCGCTCACGACGACGCGCTGTTTCTCACCGTTGAAGGTGACGCTGTCGACTACGCCGCTCAGCGCGGCGCCTGCTGCCTCGACCAGACGGATCGATTCGGGCCGCACCATGGCGACCGCGGCCGCCAGATTGATCCGGCTCGTGATCGGCTGCCGCCCGCCCGGCAGCACCAGTTGACCATTCTCGAGGCAGGCTTCGATGATGTTGGCGGCTCCGATGAACTCCGCGACGAAGCGGTTGCGCGGCGTGAAATAGATCTCGCGCGGCGTGCCGATCTGCGCAATCCTGCCCTTGCCCATGACCACGATGCGGTCGCCAAGCTCCATCGCCTCCGACTGGTCGTGGGTCACATAGATCGCGGTGATGCCGAGCGCGCGCAAGAGCCGATTGAGCTCGCCGCGCAACCGGTCGCGCAACGCCGCATCGAGCGCGGTCAGGGGCTCATCAAGCAGCAGGATGCCGGGGCGGATTGCGACCGCACGCGCAAGCGCCACGCGCTGGCGCTGACCGCCGGACAACTGGTCGATCCTGCGGCTTTCCAGCCCCGTGATGTTGGTCAACCGGATCAGCTCGGCGACGCGGGCAATCCGCTCGTTCTTCGGCAGGCCGCGGATCTTCAGTCCGTAACCGATATTTTCCGCGACGCTCATGTTGGGAAACAGCGCATAGGACTGAAAAACCATGCCGACATTGCGCCTCTCGATCGGCATTGAGGTCACGTCCTTGCCGTCGAACAGCACCTTGCCGCCCTCGTCGGGCAACTCCAGGCCGGCGATGATGCGCAGCATCGTCGTCTTGCCGCATCCGGAAGGGCCGAGCAGGACCAGCGTTTCACCCCGCGCGATGTCGAGCGTAGCGGGCTCCAGCGCACGGGTACCGTCGGAAAACGTCTTGCCGCAATGCTCGATCCGAACGGAAGCCCCATGCGCGGTCACATCGCTCATGTCGCGCGACCCTTTTCGGCGAAAAGCTGCATGGCGACCAGGAGGGGAATGATCATGATGAAAAAGATCAGCGTATAGGCGGAGGCCACCTCCAGCCGCATCGAGGCGTAGCTGTCGGCAAGCCCGATCGGCAGCGTCTTGGTCAGCGGCGTATGCAGCATCCAGGTCAGGTTGAACTCGCCAAGCGAGAGCGTCACCACCATCAGGCTGCCGGCGAGGATGCCCGGCACTGCGTTGGGAACGATGACATCGCGAAACCGCCGCCAGGCCGGGGCGCCGAGCGAGGCCGCGCCTTCATCCAGCGTCCTGACGTCGACGGTTGCGAACACCGCCATCACCGAGCGCACCATGAACGGCATGGTGAAGACGACGTGACCGACCAGAATGAAGAGCCAGGAACGGCGGAACTCGCCGAAGCTGCCATAGGTCAGCAGCAAAGCGAGCGCAATCGCGAGGCCGGGAATGGCGAGCGGCAGCGTGATGACTTCCTCGATGATACGCGACAGCCGCCCTCCCCGCCGGTGCAGCGCGTAAGCCGCCGGCACCCCGACCAGGAGCGTCACCGCCAGCGTCGCGAGAGCAATGAGAAAGGAGAGCGCGATCGTCCCGGCATAGAGATTCCAGACCTGCGCCACCCATTGCAGCGTGACGCCTGAGGAAATGCCGCGGAAATAACTCATGGTGACGCCGGCCACGATCGAGAGTGCCGCTGGCACCACGAGGAAAGCGGCGACGATCAAGGTGAAGAGAAGCTGGCCGGCGAAGATCAGGCGATCGCGCATGACGTCATCCGGCGGCGGCAACCGCGCTGCCCGAGAACGAGCGGGCCAGTGCCAGGATGAACCAGGTGATGACGCCTAGTCCGACCGACAGCGCGGCCGAGGTCGAAAAATTCGCGGCCAGCGTGAACTCGGTATAGATCAGCATCGGCAGCACATCGATATTGGTGGCGAGCGTAAAGGCGGTGCCGAACGCGCCCATGGCGGTCGCAAAGGCGATCGCGCCGGACGCGACAAAGGCTGGCGCCAGCGCCGGCAGCACGACATCGCGTTGCACCGCCCAAGGGCTTGCGCCGAGCGAACGCGCGGCGTCCTCGAGGCCGGTGTCGAGCTTCTGCACCGCCGCCATGATGGTGAGGATAACGCGCGGGACCGAAAAATAGAGATAGCCGAGAAAGAGGCCATAGATGGAATAGGCGAAGACGAATTTTTGCCCGGCCAGGCGATTGGAAAGGTCGCCGATCAGCCCCTGCCGCCCGGCCAGCAGGATGATCATGAAGCCGACAACGACACCGGGAAACGCCAGGGGAAAGGTCAGCATCGCGATTAGCACCGCGCGGCCCGGGAAGCGATGCCGCTGCAGGAACATGCCCGCGATGGTGGCGACGATCAAGGTCACCAGGGTCGTCGCGGCTGCCAGCAGCACGGTGTTGATCAGCGTTGCGCGGTAGCGTGGCTCGACGAGGATCGCCAGATATCCCGCGAGCCCCTGCGGCCCTTCCGCTCCGGTGACGGCCAGGCGCGCCATCGGCAACAGGAAAAAGGCCGCCGTCACCACGACGAGCGGCAGCAGGCAAAGCCGGACAAAGAATTTATGCGACATCAGCCATGGTGCCCCGCGCCGAGACGAGGCACCATATTGCATCAGCGGACTTCGGCGAGATAGCGGTCGACAAAGCCTTTTTGCGCGTTTTCCAGCTCGCCCCAGTCGACGCTCCTGGCGCGGGCGTAGTCGCTGTCGGGAAGGAATTTGCTCTTGACCGCCTCGGGCAATTCGATCGGACGTGCCGGGCGCAGATAGGCATGGGTCCAGATCGCCTGGCCCTTGTCGGACAACAGATAGTCCAGAACCTTCTTGGCCTTTTCCTTGTCAGGCGCGTTTTTCACCATACCGACGACATAGGGAAACACCACCGAGCCCTCGCAGGGGATCACGAACTCGAAATCGCCCTTCTCGGAATATTTTGCGCGGTACGCGTTGAAGTCATAGTCGAAAAGGATCGGCATCTCGCCCGAGACGACGCGGGCATAGGAGGTCTGTTTCGGGACGATCGGATCGTTCTTGTGCAATTCCTTGAAGAAGTTGATGGCAGGATCGAAATTGCTGGACGAGCCGCCAAGTGCCAAATTGACCGCGACCGCACCGACATAGCCGACTGCCGCAGAAGTGGGATCGAGATAGCCGACCATGCCCTTGTAATCGGGCTTCAAAAGGTCTTTCCAGCAGGCCGGCACCGGCTTGCCGCCAAGCGCATCCTTGTTCACGAACAGGCCGAGCGTACCCGAATGGATCGTGGTCCAATAGCCGTCCGGGTCCTTGAGGGCGGCCGGGACCTCGTCCCATTTCGCCGGCTTGTAGGGCTCGAGTG
This sequence comes from Bradyrhizobium sp., assembly GCA_019243075.1. Taxonomy (GTDB): domain Bacteria; phylum Pseudomonadota; class Alphaproteobacteria; order Rhizobiales; family Xanthobacteraceae; genus Bradyrhizobium. The sequence continues at coordinate 4,863 of JAFAUV010000320.1, read as the reverse complement.
CGCCCTGTGCCTTGGCCTTGATACCGAAGTTGACGCCGAAATAGCCGATGTCGCCGACCGGATTGGCCTTCTCGGCCAGGATCTGTGCCAGCGCCTGGCCGGAGTTCTTGTTGTCGTGCGGAATATCGTAGTTGAGGTCAGCCTTGATGGCTTTGAGCATCGAAGCCCAGTCCGCCCATTCGGGCGGACAGTTGTAGCAGATGACGTCGGCCGCTTTGACGGACTGCAACGGCGCGAGACAAGCCAGCGCGAGCAGGATCAGGGCAAAACGGCTGGTGTTCATAAGACAGGCTCCGATTTTCGGGGAACTGGAAGGCGCGGGCACCAACTATAGGCCCAGCATGAAGGATTTGCGACGCCGCCGTTTTGCCCTGCAACAAAGCTGGGGCGCAGCTGACATGCCCGGGCCGCCTTGCGATCCAGCTAGTGTTGCAGATATCGTTAGCGCCCTAGGATCGCCGCTAATAAATGTCCCCGTTAAAACGGAGAGAGATGCCATGAATCCGCCCGTCAGCGCGCCCGCCATCAAGGTCGTCAGATCGGTCCGCGAACAGGTCACCCCGGAGGAGTGGAATGCGCGCGTCAACCTCGCCGCCGCCTACCGCCTCGTTGCGCTGTACGGCTACACCGAGATGATCGCCAACCATATTTCCTGCCGCGTGCCGGGCCATCACGACCAGTTCCTGATCAACCCCTACGGCATGCTCTATGAAGAAATCAACGCGTCTTGCCTGATCAAGGTCGATGTCGAAGGCAACACGCTGTTCAACCAGACCGACTACAACGTCAATGTTGCCGGTTTCGTGATTCATAGCGCGATTCACATGGCCCGCCACGACGTCGACTGCGTCGCGCACACACACACGCCGGCGGGCATGGCGGTGTCGGCGATGGAATGCGGGCTATTGCCGCTGGCGCAAACTTCGATGCGCTTCGTTCACATCGCCTATCACGATTTCGAAGGCATCGCCGACGATCTCGAAGAGCGCGAGCGGCTGGTGCGCGACCTCGGCGAGCACGAGGCGATGGTGCTGCGCAATCACGGTCTGCTTGTGCTCGGCCGCACCATCCCTGCTGCCTTCAACCTGCTCTATCGCATGGAGCGCGCCTGCGAAGTGCAGGTGATGGCGCTCTCCTGCAACACCAAGCTGATCATCCCCTCCAGCGAAATCTTGGAGAAGACCTTCGACAAGGTGAGGCCCCGGGTGGACAGGCCGAACCGGAACGGCGATCTCGCCTGGCCTGCGCTGCTGCGCAAGCTCGACCGCGTCGACCCGACGTATCAAAACTGATGCAGCAGATCGACGTGGGTGGGACCGTTTGATTAGCGCGGCACCACCGCGGTCGCCTCGATCTCGACCCGCGCGGCCTTTTCGACCAGGCGCACGACCTGCACCAGCGCCATCGCGGGATAATGGCCGCCAAAGATCTCGCGATAAATCTTTCCGATCCCTTTCAGGTTCGACAGATATTCGTCCATATCGACGACGTACCAGGTCAGGCGCACGAGATGTTCCGGCCGTGCGTCGCCTTCGGCGAGAATCGCCGCGATGTTGTCGAGCGTCTGGCGGACCTGCGCGACAAAGCCCTTCGCCAGATGACCATGACTGTCCCAGCCGATCACCCCGCCCGTCACCACGATGCGGCCCTCGGCAGCCATGCCGTTGGCATAGCCCTTCGGCGCGGGCCAGCCGCTTGGCTGCAGGATTTGCGCGGCCTCTGACATCTCGCCCTTGGTAATGAGGCCGGGCGCATCCGTCGTGCTCACCAAAATTCTCCGTTGGTTCATTCCGCGGCAACATCAGGGGAAGCTGCCTGCGCCGCCTGACGCAGCGCAAACCGTTTCAGCTTGCCGGTTTCGGTCTTGGGTAATTGGGTGACGAACTCGATCGCCCGGGGATATTTGTACGGCGCGATCGCCTGCTTCACGTGCTCCTGCAAGGCGGCCGCCAGCGCATCGCCGGCGGTCGCATTGGCGGCGACCACCACATAGGCCTTGACGATCATGCCGCGCGCCTCGTCCGGCGCGCCGACCACGCCACATTCGCTCACCGCCGGATGCGACAGCAACGCGGCTTCGACTTCGGGGCCGGCGATGTTGTAACCGGAGGAGATGATCATGTCGTCGGCGCGCGCCACAAAGGAGAAGCGCCCGGTTTCATCCCGGATGAAGGCATCGCCGGTCAGATTCCAGCCCTCACGGACATAATTCGATTGCCTCTCGTCGGCAAGATAGCGGCAGCCGGTCGGCCCGCGCACCGCGAGCTTGCCGACGGTGCCGGGCGGCACCTCGTTCATTTCCTCGTCCACGATCTTTGCCTCGTAACCCGTGACCGGGCGTCCCGTCTTGCCGGCGGCAGCATCGCCGATGCGGTTGGTGATGAAGATATGCAGCATTTCCGTGCTGCCGATGCCATCGAGGATGGCCTTGCCGGTCTTGCGGGTCCAGGCTTCGAACACCGGCGCCGGCAGGGTTTCGCCGGCGGACACTGCAAGCCGCAGCGACGACAGGTCGGCGCCCTGGTCCATCGCAGCCATCATCGCGCGATAGGCCGTCGGCGACGTGAAGCAGATCGTCGCCTTGTAGGTTTCGATGATCTTGACCATCTCGGGGGGCGAGGCGTTTTCCAGGAGCGTCGCAGTGGCGCCAAAGCGCAACGGAAACACCGCGAGCCCGCCGAGCCCGAAGGTGAAGGCGAGCGGCGGCGAGCCGACAAAGACATCATCGGGTGTGACCTGGAGGACTTCCTTGGCATATCCATCCGCGACCGCGAGGATGTCCCGGTGGAAGTGCATGGTTGCTTTCGGTTCGCCGGTGGTGCCCGACGTGAATCCGAGCAGCGCGACATCGTCGCGGCCGGTTTTGACCGCCTCGAACTTTACAGGCTTGTTCAGCGCGATGCGATCAAGTTCGGCATCGTGGTTCGACGTTCCGTCGAAATTCACGACCTGCTTGAGAAAACGGCTGGTCTTGGCGCATGCAACGAGTTCGTCGGCGATCCGACTGTCGGTGAGCGCCAGGCCGATCTCGGCCTTGTCGACGATCTTGGTCAATTCGACGGCGCGGAGCAACGGCATGGTGTTGACCACGACGGCACCGGCCTTGGTGGCCGCCAGCCAGGCCGCAACAAGCGCGGGATTATTGCCAGATCGGATCAGGACGCGGTTGCCGGGCTTGACGCCGTAGTTCTCGACCAGCGCATGGGCGAGCCGGTTCGACCAATCGGCCAGCTCCTTGTAGGTGCGCTGGCGGCCATTGCCGATCAGCGCGATGCGGTCCCCCATCCCCCGCTCGACGATGCGGTCGGTCAGCTCGACGGCAGCGTTGAGGTATTCCGGGTGTTGGAACTCCGGCCGGTCAAGCAGCAGCTCCGGCCATTGTTCTGCGGGGGGCAGGTTGCGCCGCGCGAAATCATCGACATGACCCGAAGGGCCAAGTTTCGGAGTTTTAACTGACATTCGCCCCTCGCTTTCGGCAAAAGTATGAAAGACCAAACTCGAACGCCGGCAGCGCTTTATCCTTAAACATTTTATACTTAAAACAATTGCACGCAAGGGCGGAGATCGACACGACCCAGGAGGGTTTGCTGGCGCCTGCAGACTAGCGCTGGGCCAGTTCCTTGATCCGCGCCACCATTGGCGAAGCGGGATCGGCCAGCGGCGCAATTGCGGTGAAGTGATTGGCGCTCTCGATCGTGCCATAGCGCGTCGCCAACCCCGCGGCGCCCCAGGCCTCCGTCATGGTGCGGCTTTGCCGAAAATACTCCGCGCTCTCCTGGCCACCGACAACGGCATCAAGGCTGCCCTGAGCGGGTGGCCGCCAGAACAGCGGGCTCGCCGCTTTCGCAGCCGCCGGATCAAGCTGCAACGCCTTGTTGACGGACGTTGCGACCAGCGGCACGAGATCGAACAGGCCGGAAATGGCATAGGCTGCGATGACGAGCCCTTTTGGCAAGGAAGCATCGATTGTCTGCCAGTCCGTCGCCAGCAGGCACGCCGCGAGATGTCCTCCGGCGGAATGCCCGCTGATCACGAGCGGCCGGCCGAGCCGAGCCAATTCGCGCGCCGCGGCCTGCATCTGCTGGATGATGGTAGCAACGCTGACCTGCGGACACAGGTCATAGGTCGGCACCGCAACGTCGATGCCATGTACATTGAGTCCTCTCGCGCAATGGCTGAACGAGGAGCCGTCGAGCGCTTGCCAATAGCCGCCATGAATGAAGACGGCGATCGGGCCGCGCCCATCGCCGGCAAAGAAATCGATGGTATTGCGTGCGCCTGGACCGTAGCTCATGGCGCGCGGAGCGCGCTGCTCGCGATACGCGGCAGCATCCCTCGCCCAACCCGCCATCAGCGCCGCGTTCTCGGGAACCCGGACCCGGTTGTTGTACTCGATCTCGTAATCGATCTCGGCCACGCGGTTCACGGCGCCCGTCGGCCCACGCTCTTCTGCGCAGAGCCTTTGGCTTTGGCGAGCAGCCGCATCAATTCGCGCACATCCTTCGGCGTCAATTCCGAAAAGATATCGGCGATCCAGGCCTCGTGCTCGGCGGCCATCCGGCGAAACTCGGCTCGGCCGGTCTTGGTCAGGCGGATCACCTGCACACGCCGGTCCGATTCCGAGGTACGCCGGTCGAGATGGCCGGACTCGACGAGACGCTCGACCAGGCCGGTCACGTTGCCGTTCGAGACCATCATGCGCTTGGATACATCCGATAGCGTCATGCCGTCGGGCGCGCGATCGAGCTGCGCCATCAGATCGAAGCGCGGCAGCGTGACATCGAACTTCTCGCGCAGACGGCTGCGCACGGTGCCTTCGATCAGCGTCGTGCAGGTCAGCAGGCGAAGCCACAACCGCAGTTC
>JAFAUV010000297.1 GCA_019243075.1 Bradyrhizobium sp. | reverse complement strand
CGAGAAGTCGTGGTAAAACTGCTTCTGGTCGTTGACCGTGAACGAGGGCGTCTTTTCCTGCTGGAACGGCGACAGCCCCTTGAACTCCCGCCCCGCCCGCTTGAGCTTGACGCGCTGACCCACGACTTCCGAAACCGGAAGCCGGGCACGCAGCTCTTCGAGGAATTCGGGCGTGAAGCGCATCGGGTGGCCACTCGGCGGATTACCTCCGCCAGAGAGGCGAATCGGCGGGCCGCCGCAATTTACTAATTAGCTGTTCATGATATGTTCCGTCCATATCCACAAGCCGGCCCGGCTTGAAACAGCACACGATTGTATATACACTAGTGAATGGGAACATGTTCGACGCGCAGCTTCAGTTCCTCGCATCGGACGGCTTCGAATGGGATGAGAACAAAAGCGATGCCAATCTGGCCAAACATGGCATCGCTTTCGGCGAGGCCAGTGAAGTGTTTGATGGGCCGATTGTCGTCAGAAGATCAGATCGCAACAGTGAGGAGAGATGGGTTGCCGTCGGAAAATCCCAGGACCGCCTGGTGGCGGTTATTTTCACCGTCCGAAACAAGATGATCAGGATCATTTCCGCACGTCACCCGAGGCCAAATGAAGAAAGAGCGCATCGTAACGCGTCGATGGGGCGATCGGCGAAAGGGCAAGACTGATTGGGCGCGCTTCGACTCGATGACCGAACAGGAAATCGAGGCTGCGATCGCGAGCGATCCCGACTGGGATGACTTCAAGGACATCGACTGGTCCGATGCCGTCCTGGTGATACCGACGAGGAAAAAGGCGATCTCGATCCGCGTCGATGAGGACGTGCTCGACTTCTTCAAGAGCGAGGGGGAAGGTTATCAGCGGCGCATGAACGCGGTGCTGCGGTCGTATATGCAGCAGAAGTCCAAGCCGAACAAGCGGGCTTGAGCGATTCATGATTGTCGTCGTGTGCGGGCCTGGCCCGGCCATGACCGAGGAGCTATTTGGCCAAGAATCGACCCGACGCAATCGGCTTCAGGTCCGCTACCGGCCAGTTGTACACATACGTCCACGCCTCGCTTGCTGCGCCGTCCGCAAGCCGCACGGAAAACATCTGGCGGACATATTGCGTCGGCTCGGGAAAGCCCTCGCCGCAGGCTTCGTACATGTCGAATTCGCGCAACAGCGCTTCGGCTTGGCGCAGGCGGTAGAGCTCGCCGTGGACGATTTCGCCGGCATCATCGCAAGGCACCAGGCCAGGATAGTGCCTCACCATGTAGAGCCGGCCGCGGCAGCTGGCCGGCCCAAGGAAGTCGGCGTTGGCCGACAGCAGTCTCGCCATCGGATGCACATAGCCGCGCATCAGGGTGCCGTAGACGAAGAGGCGGTCGGAGGTCATGGGGTACAAGTAGCCGTCATTGCCAGCAACGCAAGCGACGAGGCAACCAGACCGTCTCCGCGGGATGCATTTCTCGATCGCTTTGCTGCGTTCGCAGTGATGCGAAAGCGCCTCAAGCCGCCACCACTTGCTCGCTGACCACGACGAACTTCTTCAATTCCATTCGCCCGAAGCTCGTGGTCAGCGCCACGTCCGCGGCATCGCGGCCCGTTGCCATCAGGATGCGGCCGATCCGCGGAACATTGTGGCGGGCATCGAACGTGTACCATCGACCGGAGAGATACACCTCGAACCAGCCGGAGAAATCCATCGGCTCGGGCTCGGGCGGAATGCCGATGTCGCCCATATAGCCGGTGCAGTAGCGCGCCGGGATGCCCATGCAGCGGCACAAGGTGAGCGCGAGATGCGCGAAGTCGCGGCAGACGCCGTTCTTCTGCTGGTAGACGTCGTGGGCCGTCTTCATGTGATGCGCGTGCTGATAGCCGAAGCTGACGTGCTTGTGCACGAACTCCACGATCGCCTGCACGCGCTCCCAACCGGGCTTGGTATTGCCGAACAAGGACCAGGCGATGTCGGTGAGCTTGTCGGTCTCGCAATAGCGGCTGGGCATCAGATAGAGCAGCAGCTCATCGGGCAGCCGATCGATCGGCAATTGCTGCGCCGCCGGCTCGACGATGTCGGGAAGGCCGCAATCGCGCACCAGCGCGTGGCCCTTCAGCGTGACGCCGCCGGCGGGCGCCACGAGCCGGCCGCAGACATTGTCAAAACTGTCGCGATAGAAGCCGATCGGTACCTCCGGCTCGGACAGGATGGTCTCGGTGCCGACGATGTCGCCATGGCGCGAGGGATGGATCGAGAGCATGATCACCATCGGCGTCGGCTGCGGCGCCGCATAGGCGATCTCGAAGCCCACCTTGATCTCCATCGCCGTCCTCTGTCTCGAGCTCAAATGATTGGTCTGCGGGCCTTGTGCTCGATCGCGAGCTTAGACATCGTTACACTACCGCCGTGCTACGATCGCGATATATGTTCGCGATATATGTTCGCGATTTCTGGCGCCGCAATCCACGGGGATCGCTGCCCATTTCCAGGTCGACATGCCGCTTCAATAGGCAATGAAGATGGATACTGACGGCGTCACCGCACCATCCTGGCTCCTTGGCGTCAACGATCCTGCGCCGGTATTTGAGCTGAATGCGACCGGCCGCTCGCCGTTCCTGTTCACCAGCGATCATTACGGCCGGCTGGTTCCGGAGCCGCTCGGCGATCTCGGCCTGGCGCCGAGCGAGTTCGAACGGCACATCGCGCTCGACATCGGCATTGCCGGCGTTGCCGAGCGGCTTGCGAAGCGGCTCGACGCGCATCTGATCGCGCAGCGCTATTCGCGGCTCGTGATCGACTGCAACCGTCCGCCGCGCATCGCGAGCTCGATTCCGCTGCTCAGCGAGGCGACGACGATTCCCGGCAACGAGGGGCTGACGCGGGAGGACGCCGCGACGCGACGGCGCGCGATCTTCGATCCCTATCATCACCGCATCGACGAGGCGATCGACCAGCGCCTGCACGGCAAGCGGCCGACCATCCTGGTGTCGCTGCACAGCTTTACGCCGGTCTATGCCGGCGTGGCGCGGCCCTGGCACGTCGGCACGCTCTATCAGCGCGACCGGATTTTGCCGCCGCTGCTGCTGAAGGCGCTGCGCGCGGAAGGCGACCTCGTGGTCGGCGACAACGAGCCCTATGCGGTCCGCGACGACACCGACTACACCATTCCCGTGCACGGTGAAGCGCGCGGGCTGATCAATTCCGGCATCGAGATCAGGCAGGACCTGATCGCCGACCAAAGCGGCCAGCAGCAATGGGCGGAGCGGCTGGCGCGGATTCTCACCGGAATTGAGGCGACGCTGACGACGGTCTGAATGGCGAAAGCAAGACGGGATTAGATCTCACGATGGAATCGCGAGCTCAGCTTGCTCTTCGCAGGCCGAGACCGGCGAAACTCGCTCTGCGAAGCGTTGGCTACTCGATCAATCCATCATTCGGTGACGTCCGCCTCCTCCGCGCGCGCCGCAAGTAGCGCGGCTAGGCGCATCAATGCCTGGCGCAATTCGGCATGGCTCGGCAGGCCGAGCGCAAGGCGCACTGCATTCGGCGAATGACCGGGCGCAATGGCGAATGCGCTGGCCGGCGTAATCGCGATGCCGGCGCGCGCGGCCGCCGCAGTGAGGGCCTCGGCGCGCCAACCCTCCGGCAGCTCGAGCCAAGCATGGTAGGAGCGCGGATCGGCCTCGATGCGATGGCCGGCGAGACAATCGGCGACGATGGCTTGGCGGACACCCGCATCGGCGCGCTTGCGGCGGGTGATCTCGGCCGCCGTGCCATCGGCGAGCAGATGCATGCCCGTGGCGAGCGCGAGCGGGGTGACCGACCAGCTCCCGGTACGGACAGCGACGGCGAGGCGCTCCCGCCATTGCGGCGGCGCGTGGAGGAAGCCGACGGCGATGCCGGGCGCCAGCCGCTTGGAGAGGCTGTCGATCAAGATCGTGCGCTCTTCGGCCTCAGCCGCCAGCGGCGGCTCATCAGTGAGAAAGCCGTAGATCCGGTCCTCGACAATCATCAGATCGAGCTTGCTGGCCACGCGCAACAGCTCCTCGCGCCGCGCTTTGCTCATGGTGCGACCGAGCGGGTTCTGGATCACCGGTTGCAGATAAACCGCGCTCAGGGAGGTGGCGCGATGCGCCTTGGCGAGGGCATCGGGCCTGATGCCGTCTTTGTCCATCGCGATCGGCACCAGCGTCAAGCCAAGCCGCGTCGCGATGCCCTTGATCATCGGATAAGTCAGCGCCTCCACCGCAAGCCGCCCGCCGACCGGCACCAGCGCGGAAACGGCGGCCGCAATCGACTGCCGCCCGCTCCCAGCAAACAGCAAATTCTCAGGGCGCGGCCGCCAGTGATCGGTCGCGAAGAAATCGGCGCTGACCCGTCCGGCTTCGGCAAGGCGGCGCTGCGTGACGGGAGCGAGTGCGGCGCCCAGCGCCTCGGGCTGCTGCCAGCCCGCCAGCGATCTCGCGATGAGTCCGGCCTGATCGGGCAGGCTCGGAAAGTTGAATTCGAGATCGATGCGGCCGTCGAACGGCTCGACCGGTAACGCCGGCAGTTGCGCCTGGCCCGCCACGAATGTGCCCCGGCCAACTTCGCCGATGACGAGCCCCCGCAGCAACAGCTCGGCATAGACCCGCGCGGCCGTCGAAGCTGCGATTCCCTTTTCATAGGCGAACTGCCGCTGTGGCGGCAGCCGCTCGCCCGCCTTCAGCCGGCCGGCGGAAATATCGGCGGCGATGACGTCGACCAGCGCGGTGTAGGAAGTGACCATGTATATTGCTCCGAGAGCAATGTTTCTATTGCTCCGAGATTTGTACTGAGCGATTGCTCCTATGGCAATGCCAAGACAAGCAATGGACCTCGTCATGCCCAATTCCCTGGCTCAAGGCTGGGCCGCCCCGCGGCCTCGCCTCCGGCTCCTGGAGCTATTGCGCCTGCCCCGGCTCTGGATCGAGCGCGCAGGACGGCGCAGGGAACTGATGACCCTCGACGCCGAACAGATGCGCGACTGCGGGCTCGATCCCGTGGTGGTGCAACGTGAAGCGACAAAACCGTTCTGGCGCGATTAGAGCGACACGGGAGCCCTCATGCGCGAACTGCCATTCTTTCAACTCGACGTATTCTCGTCGGTCCCGTTCAAAGGCAATCCGCTCGCCGTCATCGCCGCGGCCGACGGCCTCGATGCTGCGGAGATGCAGGCAATCGCGAACTGGACCAATCTCAGCGAGACCACGTTCCTGTCGCGGCCGAAGGATGCATCCGCTGATTATCATGTTCGCATATTCACGCCGGCACGTGAGCTGCCCTTCGCCGGACATCCGACGCTGGGCTCATGTCATGCATGGCTTGCGCTCGGCCACCAGCCGAAGGGCGATACCATCGTCCAGGAATGCGGCGCGGGACTCGTGCCGATCAGGCGCGACGGTGCGCGGCTTGCATTCGCAGCACCGCCGCAGCTGCGTTCCGGCGATGTCGATCGCGACCTCCAGCGACGGGTCGCCGCTTCGCTCGGCCTTGCCGGCTCCGCGATCAAGGCCGCACAATGGGTGGACAACGGACCGGGCTGGCTCGCGGTGATGCTTGGCTCGCGGGCGGAGTTGCTGGGGCTCGAATACAATGCCGGCC
>JAFAUV010000193.1 GCA_019243075.1 Bradyrhizobium sp. | reverse complement strand
CGGCCTGTGGTTATGGGTCCTGGATCGCGCTCGCTCCGCTCGCTTGTCCAGGACGACAGGACTGTTGTGGCAACGGCCTTAACTGATCACCCCGCAATCTCCGCGCCCGCGCTGCCAAAGACCACGCCGCCGTCGACGGCGAGCGTCGTGCCGACCACGTAATCGCCGGCGCGGGAGGCGAGATAGATCGCAGTGCCGGCCATGTCCTCGGTGGTGCCGATCCGGCCCGACGGCACGCGCGTTGCCAGTTCGTCGGCATGGTCGCGCGCAGCGCGGTTCATGTCGGAGGCGAAGGCGCCCGGGGCAATTCCGGTCACCACGACATGGTCCTTGATCAGCCTCGCTGCCATCCGCCGCGTCAGATGGATCAGGCCGGCCTTGCTCGCCTGGTAGGAATAGGTCTCCAGCGGGTTGACGAAGAGACCGTCGATGGAGGCGATGTTGATCACCTTTGCGGGGCGCTGCGCGCTTGCGGCCGCGCGCAACAATGCGGCCAGCGCCCTGGTCAGGAAGAACGGCGTCTTGACGTTCAGATTCATCACCTTGTCCCATCCGCTCTCGGGAAATTCGTCGAACTCCGCGCCCCAGGCCGCGCCCGCATTGTTGACGAGGATGTCGAGCCTCGGTTCGCGCTTCTTCATCTCGCCCGCCAGCATGTCGATGCCGGCGACGGTGGAAATATCGATCGGCAGCGCGATGCATTCGCCGGCAAACTCCGCGCTCAGTTCCTTCGCGGTCGCCTCGCAGGGGCCGGCCTTGCGGGCGGTAATATAGACCTTCGATGCGCCCGAGCCGAGAAAGCCGGCCGCGATCATCTTGCCGATGCCGCGCGAGCCGCCGGTAACCAGCGCGACGCGGCCTTGAAGCGAAAACAGGTCCTTGAACATATTCTCTCCCTCGTCCTCATGCTTGTTCTGGGCGCCGGCGTCCGGCCAGTCAAGAAAGGCGTTGGGGAAGGCGAGCTGTTTTCTGCAGCGCAGCGCCGCCGAGCAGACCTTCAGGCGGTTCATCCTGGCGATCCTGCTCGTGTCGGGTGTGCTGCTGTTCCTCTGACTCTCTAACCCGTGTCGATGCGGCGAAAGCCGTTCCACATCGCGGTCGCCGCTCCCGAGGTCAGTACGGGAAGGATGCGCGCGTCCTGGTAATTGCCGTTGAGCGACACCCGCGGCAGCGCGGTGAGATGCTCGGCGTTTTCCGGAAACACCATGCCCGGCCGGGTCGTCACCGCGGTCTTGTAGCCCGCGGCGGAGGCGAGCGCGAATTCGCGCAGCCCCGCCGCGATCTTGTCGCCGTATGGATAGGCAAGATGCACGACCGGCCGCTGCAGCTTCTCCTCGATCCGGGCGCGGCTGACCGTCATCTCCTTGAGCGCCACCGCCTCGCTCTGGCGGGCGAGGTTGCAATGGGTGATCGAATGTCCGCCGATGGCAACCAGCGGGTCGCCGGCAAAGGCCTTCAGCTCATCCCAGGACATGCAGAGGTTGCGACAAATCGCCGCCTGGTCGATGCCATGACGGGCGCAAAGGCCGCTCACCTCGCGCTGCACGTCGTGCTCGGGTAGCGAGCGCAGCCAGTCATGCAGCCGGTCGAACGCGGCCTGCTTCGCGGAGGCCGTCGAGGCATCGAAGCGCAGGGACCCGGAGCCCATATCGACCTCGACGCTGGAAGCGCTGGCGATGGCCCTTTCCAGCTCGATCCACCACAGCCGTCCCGTGCCTTCGGCGAAATCGCTGGCGACATATACGGTAAAGGGCGCGGAAAATTCACGCATCACCGGCAGCGCATGGTCGCGATTGTCGCGATAGCCGTCGTCGAAGGTGAAACAGGCGAAGCGGCGCGAGAAATTCTCGCTTCGCAGCCGCTGATGCACCTCGTCCAGGGTGATGATGTCGATATCGCGCGATTTCAGGTGTGCCAGCGTCGCGCGCAGGAACTGCGGCGTCACCTCGAGATGGCGGTTGGGCTGGAAATCATCGTCGCGCCCGGGCCGCACATGGTGCAGCATGAAGAGGGCGCCGACGCCGGAAAAGATCGGCCGCAACAAAATATGCGCGCCCGAGAAGTACAGCACTTCCAGTCCGGCGCGGATAATGCTGTTGCGAAACTGCTTCATTGCACGCGTGGCTTGCCGATCGCGACATGATCCGGGCAGCTAACGAAAAACCGTGAACAAACTATTATCGGCCGGCTATGCGCCCCTGCACCGCGCCTCTGTTATTTCCGGTTTGACAGCCCCGCAAGGGTTTGTTTTCTCTCTGGGTTTCCAGGCCCTCGCGATTTCCAAGTTCCTGGGTGCGCCATAAGCGCGCAGGGGCGAATGTCAAAGTCGAAACCGGCACTGGAATCATAGAGTTGTTGGTGCCCTCCGCGGGATATCGAATGCACGGTCTGTTCAGGTGGAGCCGCAAATGGTGGCCGGGCGTGATTCCCCTGGTCGTCCTTTGGGTCATTGCGGCCTGGACCAGCACCGTTCCTCTTGAAGCCGACCTGGCCGCCAAAAGCGGCGCCGCGTTGAAGGATATCGTCCTCGACCAGACCAAAATCAGTGCCGACGGACGCGACCTCACCCTGGCTGCGGACGCATTCTCCGAACAAGGCCGCAAAAGCGCGTTGGCTGCGGTCGAAGCCGTGCCCGGCGTGCGGCTGGTCAATGACGAAACCCGGCTGGTGCCGGAAGCCAAACCCTTCGTGTGGGCGGCCGAGCGCGATGTCGCGCGGGTGACGCTCTCCGGCAGCGCGCCGCTGCCCGCCAGCAAGGGCAAATTGCTGGAGGCCGCGCATGCCGCAATCAACGGCGTCGAAATCGTCGACCAGATGGCGCTGGCGCGCGGCGCGCCGCAGCGCTTCGACGATGCGGCGCTTCTCCTGCTCGACCAGGTCGGAAAGCTGAAGGACGGCAAGGTCACGATTTCCGATCGCAGCGTGTCGCTGACCGGCATGGCGCGCGACCTCGGCGGGCGCGAGGCGATCGCCACGGCCTTGAGGAATCTTCCCGACGGCTTCAAGGTCGCGGCCAACGACGTCAAGGCGCCGCCCTACATCTTCCAGGCCTACAAGGACCCGGTCGCGCTGGCGCTGACGCTGACGGGCTATGTGCCCGACGATAACGTGCACGCCGCCATCGCGCAGGCCGCCGAGCACAAGTTCTTCGGCGAAAAGCTGGTCGATAACCTCAAGGCGAGCCTGGGCGCGCCGACCGGCTTCAGTGCTGCCGTGATCCCGGCGCTCGGCGCGCTGGCGCGGCTTTCGACCGGCACGCTGGTCGTATCCGACCGCGAGGTGAAACTTTCGGGAGACGCGCTCTATGAAGGCGCGGCCGCGGAAATCCGCGCCGGTCTCGGCAAGGACTTTCCGCGATCCTTCCAGTTCAAGCCGGAGATTTCGGTCAAGCCGGCGGCCGCGCCGGTCGATCCGACCGTCTGCCAACAGCTCTTCTCCGATCTTCTGGCAAAGGGCCAGATCCGCTTCGAGCAGGCGCGCGCCACGCTCGATCCGGATTCCATCGCGCTGCTCGACCGCCTGATCGAGATCGCGCTGCGCTGTCCGACCGCCAATATCGAGGTCGCGGGTCATACCGACGGCGACGGTGAAGACGGCTTCAACCAGGCGCTTTCGGAAAAGCGCGCGCAGGCCGTCGTCGATTATCTGGTCAGGGCGGGGCTGCCGGCGAGCCGCTTCACGGCGGTGGGGTATGGCTCGACGCAGCCGATCGCCGGCAACGACACCGACGAAGGCAAGGCGCAGAACCGCCGCATCGAGTTTCTGGTGAGGTGACATGGCATATCTCGGGCTGTTTCATTGGGGCTGGCTGTTCGGCTCGTTCCTGCTCGGGCTTGGCATGGGCTGGATCGCGGTGGTTCAGCGGGGCGAGGGGCTCTCGAAAGTGGCGGCGCGCTGGCTCGCCGGACTTGCCGCGATCCTGGTCATCCTTGCGGTCGCGCGCGTCGTGCCCGGCCGTTTCGGCTATTGGCTCGACCTCGGCCTGATCCTGTTCGCCTGGTACCTCCTCGGCTGTGCGATCGGCTCGTTCTTGCGCAACTGGGTGGTGTCGCGCCAGCCGGCGTGATCTTTCGACACCGGGCCTCAAGGTTGCGGGGGCTGCGGCTGCCATGGATTGATCAGCGCGACGCCGGCTGGTGCGAAATCCGCGACGTTGCGCGTGGCGACTGTCAAGCCATGCACCAGCGCGGTCGCCGCAATCAGAGCGTCGCGTTCGGCCCGCCCATCCGGAACGTGAAGCCGCGCACAACGCCGCGCCACGGCTGTGTCGATTGCCAGCACGCGGCCTTTGAACCGGGCGAGAACGTGATGGTCGATCCAAGCGCGCAACTGCGCGCCCTGCGCCGCGTCCTTGCGCGCGATCATGAGCGCGCCGAGTTCGATTTCAAGGATCGAGATCGCGGATAGGAAGAAGCTCGCGGCCGGCAGCGCATTCGCCCAGGCGATGACATTGCGGTCCGCTTTGTCCGGCCGTCTCAGTTCGGAAATCACGTTTGTGTCGAGCAGAAACATCAGCTGAGATCGGGGGGCCTGAAGACACCGGTGCCGATGCGCGGCGGATCGAAGTCGAAGTCCGCGCCGGGCTGCGCCAGGGCTTCGGCCAGGCTCATCTGGCCGCCGGTCAGCCGCAGATAGTCCGCGATGGTGAGCAATACGTGGGCCGGCTTGCCGCGGTCGGTGATGAAGACCGGCCCCCGCGCCGCCGCTTTTTTGGCGCCGCTCGTATCCTGATTGAACTCCCGGCTGGTGAGCGTGGTGACGGTCATTCTCCCCCTCTCCAGGGATCTTCTCTCACTTCATAGTATGTAGATATGTTTCTACGTTCAAGTCGCCCCGGGGATGGCTTGGTCTTGCGCAGGCAGATCGAGGCCATTTTGCTCTTGGCGCGGTCCGTTCGCCGCCTGCACTCGCGAAGCGTGAGCGAGCGGCGAGATAGCGCCGTTTCGGCACGGCAGCCCGGCGTCCTCCGATATCTGGCGCAACATCATGCCGCATGTCGCGCCGGTCGGGCATGGCATCGCGCCCGACCTGATCGGCTTCGGCTCGTCCGGCAGGCTCGATATCGCCTTCTCGCTTCTTACCCGCTTGCCATCTCGACGCCTTCATTGAAAGTCTCGGCGCAAGCTCGGCTGATCTCATTGCGCAGGATTGGGGGCGCTGCGCTCGCGAATGCAGCAAAACTATGCATCGGTCGGTCATCGAAGCCGCCTAATAGATTGACGCGGCGGGCCTTTATTCACACTAGCGAATTCCACTTTCCGCCAAAACGCGCTACCACGTCAGTCTCGGGAACTGCTATCCCGGCTTTTGACATTCGAGATGAACGCTCCTGAAACGAAAGCGGGTGTCAAATCCACTGCAGGAGGGCATGGTCCGGAAAAGCAGCACCGGTTTTCCGGACATCGTGCTCGATCAGTCTCTCACGCCTTTCATAAGACGGGGCACTAGATGCTGGAAGCCATACGCAGAGCAGTCTTGGTTCTGCGCCAGAAGCAAATCCTGCACCGGCTTGGAGTTGCGATCAGCGTCACAGTGATCGGCATCGCCTGTTACGTGCTCTTCCACATGCTGCGCGGCATCGACACGTTCGAGGTGATCGAGGCCATCAAGAGCACCGAGCTGCGGCAGATCGCGCTTTCCGCGCTGTTCGTCGCCGCCGGCTATTTTACGCTGACCTTCTACGACTGGTTCGCCGTTCGTGCGATCGGCCGTAGCGACGTCCCCTACCGCGTCAACGCGCTCGCGGCTTTCACCTCCTATTCCATCGGCCACAATGTCGGCGCCAGCGTCTTCACGGGCGGCGCGGTGCGCTATCGCATCTATTCGGCATACGGGCTGAATGCGATCGATGTCGCCAAGATCTGCTTCCTGGCCGGGCTGACGTTTTGGCTCGGCAATGCCGCGGTGCTAGGTCTGGGCATCACCTGTCACCCCGAGGCCGCCGCCTCGATCGACCAATTGCCGGTCTGGCTCAACCGCGTGGTTGCGATCCTCATCATCCTGGCCCTGGTCGGTTATGTGGTCTGGGTCTGGACCCAGCCGCGCCATGTCGGTCGCGGGCCCTGGTCGGTGGTGCTGCCGGGCGGCCCGCTGACGCTGCTGCAGATCGTGATCGGCATCTTCGATCTCGGCTTTTGCGCGCTGGCGATGTACGTGCTGGTTCCGGACGAGCCCAATCTCGGCTTCGTCGTGGTCGCGGTAATCTTCGTCTCGGCCACGCTGCTGGGCTTTGCCAGCCACTCCCCCGGCGGGCTCGGAGTGTTCGACGCGGCCATGCTGGTCGGCCTCTGGCAGATGGACCGGGAGGACCTTCTTGCCGGTATGCTGTTGTTCCGGCTGCTTTATTATATTGCGCCCTTTATCATCTCTGTAATCTTGCTGACGTTTCGGGAGGTTATCCTCGGCGCCCGGTCGAAGCGCCTGCGTCAGGCCGCGCTCGGGCTCGAGGCTGGTCCGCGGCGCGAAGCTGCTTATGTGAGAGAGCGCAGGGATACAGGGGCCTGACCGAAACAGGGAAGCCGGCCAGATGGCAATCGAAGCCCCCTCTTCATCGTCTTCTTCGTTCTTCTCGCCGTGGCCCGACCGGCTGCGGAATGCGGCCTTTATCCTGGCGGTCGCGGCCGCGGCGCTCGCCTTCCTGGTTCTTGTCGACGAGCTGTCGCCGCTGCGCGCCGGCGCGGCATTCCTCTGTATCGCCGCCGCGGCGCTGGTGCCGTGGCGGCTCAACAACGCGACCGCCTCGCGCGACGACGTGCGAGGCGTCAACCCGGTCGAGGCGGCCGTCGTCAGCGCGGTGGTCGCCGGCATGCCGGATCCCGCCGTGCTGCTCGACCGCGCCGGCCGCGTCATCCATCTCAATCTCGCGGCCTCCCAGCTCGCGCCGGCCCTGCGCAAGAACGAGCTCGCCCAGTTCGCGCTGCGCTCGCCCGAAATCATCACGGCGCTGCGCGAGGCCATCGCCACCTCGGAGCCGCGCCGCGCCACCTATCTCGACCATGTCCCCGTCGACCGCTGGATGGAGCTGATCATCACCCCGGTGCCGGTGCCGAGCGCTTTTGGCGGCGTCGAGAAATGCATGCTGATGACGTTCCATGACCAG
The DNA here is from genome assembly GCA_019243075.1 of Bradyrhizobium sp. Taxonomy (GTDB): domain Bacteria; phylum Pseudomonadota; class Alphaproteobacteria; order Rhizobiales; family Xanthobacteraceae; genus Bradyrhizobium. The sequence goes on along the minus strand of JAFAUV010000193.1, from coordinate 866 downwards.
ACGCCGCTGCGCCGGGTCGAGGAAATGCGCGCCGATTTCGTCGCCAATGCGAGCCACGAATTGCGCACGCCGCTCGCTGCGCTGTCGGGCTTCATCGATACCCTGCAGGGGCCGGCCAAGGACGACGCCAAGGCGCGCGAGCGCTTCCTCTCCATCATGCATGCGCAGGCGACCCGCATGGCGCGCCTGATCGACGACCTGTTGTCGCTGTCGCGGGTCGAATTGTCGGCCCATGTCCGTCCCGACACCTCGATCGACATCGTCCCCATCATCCGCCAGGTCGCCGACGGGCTGGAGCCGCTCGCCCGCGAGCGTCAGGTTCTGGTCGAGATCGACCTGCCCGAAAAACCGGTCCAGATCGCGGGCGACCGCGAGGAACTGCTCCGCCTGTTCGAAAACCTGATCGAGAACGCCCTCAAATACGGCGCCGCCGGGGGCAAGGTGATCGTCTCGCTGAGCACCGCTACCTCCGGTGAAGGCGCGCCGGAAATCCGGGTCATGGTGCGTGATTTCGGCCCGGGCATCGCCCCAGAGCATCTGCCGCGGCTGACCGAGCGCTTCTACCGGGTCGACGTCGGCGACAGCCGTTCCCAGGGTGGAACCGGGCTCGGTTTATCGCTGGTGAAACATATTCTTAACCGTCATCGGGGCCGGCTTTTGATCGAAAGCGTGCCGCGGCATGGGGCTACGTTTACCGCCTGCTTTCCCCAGCCAAAATCGAGCTTTCCCGCCTAAAACACAGTCAAATCAATACCTTGGTATTGTCATCTGACTGTCATCTAACCTTCGTAAAAGCAAAACCGACCGCTCCTAAACGGACCGGCGTGGGCGCGATCGGGCGTATACGGCGCTTCGCTCACCAGATG
>JAFAUV010000139.1 GCA_019243075.1 Bradyrhizobium sp. | reverse complement strand
ATCGGCAGGGGCTCAAGCCCGCTGCCGGCCCGCTCGAACGGCCTCGACAATGTCGATGGCGGCCCGGACGCCGCCTTCTATATCCAGATTGGAATTATCTAGCAAGTAAGCATCCTTTGCCGGTTTCAAAGGCGCAACGGCCCGATTCTGGTCGCGCTCGTCGCGCGCCAGGATGTCGGCCAGGATGGCGGCCTCATCGGCGGCCTCGCCGCGCAACCGCGCCTCCAGCGTCCGGCGATGGGCCCGGACCTGGGGGTCGGCGACCACGAAGATCTTCACCTCGGCGGCCGGGCAGATCACGGTCCCGATATCGCGGCCATCCAGCACCGCGCCGGGCGGTTTGGCCGCGAATTCGCGCTGGAACTCGACCAGGGCCGCACGGACAGCGGGAATGGCGGAGACGATGGAGGCGGCGGTGCCGACTTCGTGTGTTTTCAGGTCCGGATTTCCGAAGGTTTCGGGGTCGAGCGTCCGGGCTGCCTTCACGGCGGTGGCCTCGTCCTTCAGGTCGGCGCCCGCCTGCAAAAGCGCATGGGCCACCGCGCGATAGATCACCCCGGTATCGAGATGGCGCAGGCCGTAATGGGCGGCCAGGCGCTTGGCAAGCGTGCCCTTGCCGGAGGCCGCCGGTCCGTCGATGGCGATGATCATGTAGCGCTATTTCCTGCTGGCAGCGGTCCGCGGGCCCGCCGCAGCGGACGTTCTTCGGTGAAAATATTGCGCGAGGCAAATTCGCCCGGACTGGCGAAACTGAGATATTCGCGCATCGCAGGCGACGCCGAGTTCGTCGTGAACCACGGTTCGGAAAGGCGTCGCTCCGGGCCACCCGCCCAGGGCGGAACACGACCCAACCGACGATTTTTGGCCAGATCTTCGGCTATCGCGCCGAGCAGAGCATTAAGCTTCGGATCTCGAGACAATTGTGGCTCTCGCTCGATCGTCGCGTATTTCGCGTCGATCGTGGAGGCGCGATCGAACGTATCCACGAATTCCGCGAGAGCCACGTCCTGCGGGACACCGGCCGCGATTCTCTGCACGGCATCAGCGAGGGTATTCGGGCGCATCCGCTCCTCCCTCACGTTCCATGTTGAAGGCGTCGAGCAGGGCGTCGCGGCCGAAGGCAACCGTCATCTTGCCTCGATCATGAAAGCTCCGCGCCGAGTGCGCGCATCATCGGGATGAAGTCTGGGAAACTTGTGGCGATGAAGGCCGTGTCGTCGACCTTCACCGGTTTGTCGGCGGCCAGGCCCATCACCAGCGCGGACATCGCGATCCGATGGTCCATATGCGTGCCGACAAGCCCGCCGCCGGGCACATGGCCCCTGCCTTCCACGATGAGGTCATCGCCCGCAATCTCGGCCTCGACGCCGTTGACGCGGAGCATGTCGGCGGTCGCCGCCAGCCGATCGGATTCCTTGACGCGGAGCTCGCGCAGGCCGCGCATGATCGTCGTGCCCTCGGCAAAGGCGGCCGCGACCGCGAGCACGAGATATTCGTCGATCATCGATGGCGCGCGCTCGGGCGGCACCTCGACGCCGCGTAGCCGCGAGGCGCGCACGCGAAGCTGCGCCATCGGCTCGCCGGCGTCGCCGCGGACCTCGCCTTCCTCGATCGAGGCGCCCATTTCGCGCAGCGTCGTGAACAGCCCGGTGCGGAGCGGATTGGTCATGACATCGGACAATGCAATGTCGGAACCCTCGACAATCAGGGCGGCAACGATCGGAAATGCCGCGGATGAGGGATCGGCAGGCACCACGATATCCGCGCCATGCAGTTCCGGCTCGCCCGTCAGCGTGATCCGGCGGCCGTGCGTGCCTTCTCTCGCCGAGACGATATCAGCGCCGAAATGTTTCAGCATCAACTCGGTGTGGTCGCGGCTCGCCTCCTGCTCGATGACCGTGGTCACGCCCGGGGCGGACAGCCCGGCAAGCAGCACCGCCGACTTGATCTGCGCGGAGGCGACGGGGGTCCTGTAGGTGATCGGCACCGGATAGCGGGCGCCGCTCAGCGTCACCGGCAAGCGACCGCCCTCCCCGGTTTCGCCGGTCCGGGCGCCCATGAGTTCCAGGGGATCGAGGATGCGGCGCATCGGCCGGCTGCGCAGCGAGGCATCTCCGTCAAACACCGCCGTGATCGGGCAGCCGGCCACTGCCCCCATCACGAGCCGGCAGCCAGTGCCGGAGTTGCCGAAGTCGAGCGCGTTGTGTGGCTGCGCGAAGCCGCCGACGCCAACGCCATCGACCTTCCAGACGAAATCGCCCCTGCGCTCGACCTTGGCGCCCAACGCCCGCATGGCCTTGGCGGTGTTGAGGACGTCCTCGCCTTCCAGGAGCCCGGAAATCCTGCTTTCGCCGACGGACAATGCGCCCAGGATCAGTGCCCGGTGCGAAATCGACTTGTCGCCGGGGACGCGGACCCGGCCGTTCAGGGGGCCGCTGGCGCGGGATTCCAACGGCATGGCGGAGGCGGAATGGGTCAAGATTGTGTCCTTTCCGCCGCGCAGGTAGCACGGAGGTGGGCCTGCGTCACGGCCCTGGTTTGTTGCGCAACGCGCTATTGACAGCGGCGCGGCAACTAGCCAAGTGAAGCACCGCTTTTCAGACATTCCCAGGATTCCGCACGTGGCCAAATCCGATCTCGGAACCAAACGCATTTGCCCGACCACGGGCAAGAAATTTTACGATCTGAACAAGAATCCGGTGATCTCGCCCTATACCGGCGAGGTCGTGCCGATCGTGCCGGTTGCGCCGCCGCGCGCCGTGCGAGGTGAGGCCGCGCGCGCTGCACCTGCCACGGAGGCCGCACCGGAGCCGGTCGAGGCCGAAGAGTTGGTCCCGCTCGAGGAGGCCGATGCCGAGGAGAATACCGGCAAGGTCAAGGCGGTTGTTCCCGAGTCCGAGGACGATATCGAGATCGATGAGACCATCGAGGACGACGAGGACGACGATTCGACCTTCATTGCCGACGAGGAGGACGAAGGCGATGAAGATGTGACCGACATCATCGGTGACGTCGGGGGCGACGAAGAGACTTGAGATCGGCCCTGATCTGTGATCAGGGTGCACCCGTCGCGGGTCGCCTAGGGCCTTGCGGGGTTGGCCTGATCCCCACAGGGATCGTGCCAAACAGAGGTTTCGGGGCCATAGCTCAGCTGGGAGAGCGCTTGCATGGCATGCAAGAGGTCGGCGGTTCGATCCCGCCTGGCTCCACCAGCCTTCTCGCTTCGCCCAGAGAGCGAAGACGGGCTGACCGAAATCCTTATTCCTCCACCGCCTCATTCAGCCGATCACGCAGCGCGACGATCTCGTTCTTCATCGCCGTCAGCTCCGCGGCCGAGCACGCCGATGCCGCCAGGATCGAGATCGGCACCGAGCGAGCCTTCTCCTTCAGCGCCTGTCCCTGCGCCGTCAGCGCAATCAGCACCTGACGCTCGTCCTCGCTGTTGCGGGTGCGCTTGACGAGCTGTGCGGCTTCCAGCCGCTTCAGAAGCGGCGTCAGGGTGCCGGAGTCCAGAAATAGCCGCTTGCCGATATCCTTCAGCGCCAGATCCTTCAGCGCCACGCCGTCGCGCTCCCACAGCACCAGCATGACGAGATATTGCGGATAGGTGAGGCCGAGCCGGTCGAGCAGCGGCTTGTAGACGCGATTGAAGGCATGCGCGGCCGAATAGACGGCAAAGCAGATCTGGTTGTCGAGCTTGAGCGGCTGGTCCGCCGCCGTCGAATTCCGGCCCATTTTGCATCCCTGTCGCGAATCCCGGGCAGTGTGGGCCCGGCAGCGCTCGTACTCGATCGCGAGCAATTAAACGTGAGGCGTGGCTTTTATATTGCACACAATCGAATTTTACGCAATACACATGTCCCCGAAGTCCGACCAAAGGGAGAGATCCATGTCTGTGAACGTGCTTTACAAGACCCAGGCGAAGGCTACCGGCGGCCGCGACGGCCACGCCGCGACGCTGGACGGCGCGCTCGACGTCAAGCTTACGACCCCCAAGGAACTCGGCGGCGGTGGCGGGGCCGGCAACAATCCCGAGCAGCTTTTCGCGGCGGGCTATGCCGCCTGCTTCATCGGCGCCATGAAGTTCGTGGCTTCGCAGGGCGGCCCAAAGGTCCCGGCCGATGCTTCCGTCACCTCCAGCGTTGGCATCGGTCCGCGCTCCGAAGGCGGCTTCGGCCTCGACATCGCCCTTGATGTCTCTCTACCGGGCCTCTCGCGCAGCGACTCAGAAGCCCTGGTCGCCAAGGCGCACCAGGTGTGCCCCTACTCGAACGCCACGCGCGGCAATGTCGATGTGCGGCTGAACGTCGTCTAAATCCGCCATGTGGAATGGCCCGCCGCTGTCGCCGGCGGGCCATTCGCTATGGGCGCTTGATGCCGCTTGCGAAGACCGCTAGCTCTCGAACCGGATTTTTGCAGCGAAGGTATTCGATGAGTTCACCGGTGGCGGGCGCGATGACGGGACTGCGCGTGATCGATCTGACGCGCGTGCTCGGCGGCCCCTATTGCACGCAGATCCTCGCCGATCACGGCGCCGACGTGATCAAGGTCGAACCGCCGGCCGGCGACGAGACGCGCGACTGGGGCCCTCCTTTCCATGAGGAGGACGCAGCCTATTTCATCGGCGTCAACCGCAACAAGCGTTCGATCGGGCTCGATCTCGCCTCCCAAGGCGGCCGCGCGGTGCTGATGAATCTGCTCGCCAATGCCGACGTGCTGATCGAGAATTTCAAGCCGGGCACGCTCGACAGATGGGGCATCGGCAACGAGGTGCTGCGCCAGAAATTTCCCCGCCTCGTTCATTGCCGCATCTCCGGCTTTGGCGGCGACGGCCCGCGCGGCGGCAATCCCGGTTACGACGCCATCATCCAGGCCATGACCGGCATGATCGCTGCGACCGGCTCGCCGCAGAGCGGGCCGATGCGGATCGGCGTTCCCGTGGTCGATATCACCACCGGGCTCTATGCGGCGATCGGCATTCTGATGGCGCTCTCGGAGCGGCAGAGATCGGGGCTCGGCCAATTCCTCGAAACCACGTTGTACGAAACGGGACTCGCGGTGATGCATCCGCACGCGGCAAACTATTTCATGCATGGCAAGCCGCCGAATCTCACCGGCAACGAGCATCCGAACCTCGTGCCCTACGCGATCTTCCCGACCAGGACCGATGACATCTTCATCGGCGTCGGCAATGACGGCACCTTCCGCAAGCTCGCCAAAGAGATCGGCAAGCCCGAGCTCGGCACCGACCCGCGCTTTGCGCGCAACAAGGACCGCATCGCCAACCGCGAGGCGCTGCGCCGCGAGCTTGCCGCGGTGTTCGCGCAATTCGGGGCCGAGCCGCTGTGCAATCGACTTTTGGCTGCCGGTCTTCCCGCCGGGCCGGTGCAGAAGATCGATCAGGCCCTGAGCAACGAGCACACCATCCATCGCGGCGACGTGATCGCGAAGGACTGGTACAAAGGTGTTGCCTCGCCGATCCGGATGGAGCGCAGCAGGTCGAGCCTGCGTCACACGCCGCCGAAGTTCAGCCAGCACACGAACGAGGTGCTTGCCGAGTTCGGCTATTCCAGCGCCGAGATCGACGCGCTGATCGCAAGCGGCGCGGTGTGCGGCTGCGAACGCAAGCGCTGATGGTTCGTCCCGGCAAGATGCGCGGACGAAAGTCCAAGCATCCTCCTCCCGATTTGGGCTTCCTTGCCGCCGCCTTCCCCCGTACCATCTCGCTGCTATAGCAGTCATTTACACGTCGTCCGGCGCTGATCACGCGCTTCAATCGGAATGACGATCCAATGGGGGTTTTGATGGCGTTTCGACCATTCGGCGCGGCACTGGCCACTGCTGTCACGCTGGCTTTCGCGACATCGTCCGCAGGCGCGGTGACGGAAATCCAGTGGTGGCATGCGATGACCGGTCCGAACAACGATGTCGTGGTCAAGCTCGCCAATGATTTCAACGCCTCGCAAAGCGACTACAGGATCGTCCCGGCCTTCAAGGGCAGCTACGCCGACGTGCTGAACGCCGGCATCGCCGCGTTCCGCGCCGGCAACGCCCCCGGCATCATGCAGGTGTTCGAGGTCGGCACCGCGACCATGATGGCGGCCAAGGGCGCGATCAAGCCGGTCTATGCGCTGATGAAGGAACAGGGAGAAGCCTTCGATCCCAAATCCTATTTGCCGGCCATCACCGGCTATTACTCGACCGAGAAGGGCGACATGCTGTCGTTCCCCTTCAACTCGTCGAGCATGGTGATGTGGGTCAATCTCGATGCGCTGAAGAAGCCCGGCATCGACGCGCCGCCCAAGACCTGGCCGGAAGTGTTCGAGGATGCCAGGAAGCTGCATGCGACCAACCCGACCTGCGGCTTCTCGTCGAGCTGGGTTACCTGGGGTTTCATCGAGCAATTCTCGGCCTGGCACAACGTGCCGATCGGAACCAAGGCCAACGGCCTCGACGGCTTCGACACCGTGCTGGAGTTCAACACGCCGCTCGAGACAAAGCTGCTGGAAAACCTGGTCGAGCTGCAAAAGGACAAGAGCTACGATTATTCCGGCCGCACCAACACCGGCGAAGGCCGCTTCACCTCCGGCGAATGCGCGCTCTACATGACGTCGTCCGCGTTCTACCCGAACGTCAAGGCCAACGCGAAGTTTGCCTATACCGCGGTTGCGATGCCCTATTTTCCCGATGTCGCCGGCGCGCCGCAAAACTCGATCATCGGCGGCGCCTCGCTGTGGGTGATGGGCGGCAAGTCGGCGGAGGAATACAAGGGCATCGCCAGGTTCTTCAGCTTCCTCTCCGACACCGATCGGCAAGTCTATCTGCACGAAGTGTCCGGCTATCTGCCGATCACCAAGGCCGCCTATGAGAAGACCATAGCCTCGGGCTTCTACAAGGATAACCCCATTCTGGAAGTGCCGCTGAAAGAGCTGACGAACAGGGAGCCGACCGAAAATTCCCGCGGACTTCGCTTCGGCAGCATGGTGCAGATGCGCGATGTCTGGTCCGAGGAGATCGAGGCCGCGCTGGCCGGCAAGAAATCGGCCAGGGAGGCCCTCGACGCGGCGGTGTCGCGCGGCAACCAGATGCTGCGGCAGTTCGAGCGCACCGCGGCCAAGTAGCACGAAGCGGGGCGTCATGGAGAACCGGGCGATCTTTTCAGGCAAGACGCTGGCCTATCTCCTGGTGTTGCCGCAGCTTGCGATCTCGCTGATCTTCTTCTACTGGCCCGCAGCACAAGCGCTCTGGCAATCCTTTCTGGTGCAGGACGCGTTCGGGCTCTCGACCGAATTCGTCTGGTTCGAGAACTATGTCGAGCTGTTGAAGACGCCTGAATATTATCACGCCATCGGCGTCAGCTTCGCGTTCTCGGCGCTGGTGGTCTTCTTCTCGATGACGCTCGGCCTGTTGCTGGCGGTGATGGCCAACCAGAACATCCCTGGTGTGCAGATCTATCGCACGTTCCTCATCATCCCCTATGCGGTGGCACCCGCTGTGGCAAGCGCGGTCTTCATCTTCATGTTCCAGCCGGGGCTCGGCATGATCGCGCGCGCCTTGCAGCGCTCTGGCATCGACTGGAATCCCGTGCTCAACGGCACGCATGCGATGATCCTGGTCGTGATCGTCGCGGTCTGGAATCAGATCAGCTACAATTTCCTGTTCTTCCTCGCCGGCCTGCAATCCATCCCGAAAAGCGTGATCGAGGCCGCCGCGATCGACGGCGCGCGGCCGATGCGCCGGTTCTGGACCATCGTCTTCCCGCTGCTGTCACCGACCACCTTTTTCCTGATCGTGATCAACATCACCTACGCTTTCTTCAATACGCTCGGCATCATCGACACCGCGACCGGCGGAGGCCCGAACGGCGCCACCGCGACGCTGGTCTACAAGGTGTTTCTCGACGGCAAGGGCGGCTCCGACCTCGGCGGCTCGGCAGCGCAGTCGGTGATCCTGATGATCATCGTCGTCGTCCTTACCGCCATCCAGTTCCGTTATGTCGAAAAGAAAGTGCACTATTAGGGCCGCCGGTTTGACGTCCTCGAGAGCAAGCGGCGAGTTTTGATCGGAACGTCAAAATCGGCGGCACCAGAGTGACAGATCGGCTTGGCAGCTTTCGTTTCCTAAGCTCGGAAGGAAGATGCTGAAAGCCGAGGACTAGATTCGGGAAGGATGCTAGATGGTCGAGCACCGCCGCTTCGGAAACCTGTTGCCGCACCTGATCCTGCTCGCCGGCGTCATCGTCGTCGCCTTCCCGGTCTATCTCGCGATCATCGCCTCCACGCATGACAACGCCGTAATCGCCAACGGCCAGATGCCGCTTTATCCGGGCAAGCAAGCGCTCGCGACCTATTGGAACACCCTCGTCGCGGGCACTGGCAAGACCACGCGCGAGCCGGTCGGCGGCATGATGCTGTCGAGCTTCATCATGGCGGTCGGGATCGCGCTCGGCAAAATCGCGATCTCGGTCATCTCCGCCTATGCCATCGTGTTCTTTTCGTTCCCGTTCCGGATGACGGCGTTCTGGACCATCTTCATCACGCTGATGCTGCCGGTCGAGGTACGCATCTTTCCAACCTACAAGATCACGTCCGACCTGCACATGCTGGACTCCTATTCCGGCCTGATCCTGCCCTTGATTGCATCCGCGACCGCGACGCTCCTGTTCCGACAGTTCTTCATGACCATCCCGAAGGAGCTGGTCGAAGCCTCGAAAATGGATGGCGCGGGCCCGATCCGCTTCTTCTTCGATACGCTGCTGCCGCTGTCGGTAACCAATATCGCCGCGTTGTTCGTGATCCTCTTCATCTATGGCTGGAATCAATATCTCTGGCCGCTGTTGATCACGACGCGCGACGACATGCAGACCATCGTGATCGGCATCAAGAAGATCATCGACGTCCATGACGCGCTCACCGAATGGTCGGTCGCGATGGCGACCGCGGTGCTCGCCATGCTGCCGCCGGTCGCTATCGTCGTGCTGCTGCAGCGGCTGTTCGTCAAGGGCCTGATCGAGACGGAGAAGTGAGATATGGCGAGTAGCGAATGGCGAATTGGAAAGAGCGAACCGAGCAAGAGGCGAGTATTGCCCTTCCCCCTCGCCCCCCGCCAGTTGCTATTCGCCATTGGCCCCGCCGGAGGCCCCAATGGCTAACGTAACTCTTCGCAACGTCCGCAAGGCGTATCCCAACGGTTTCGAGGCCATCAAGGGCGTCGATGTCGATGTGACCGACGGCCAGTTCTGCGTGCTGGTCGGCCCCTCCGGCTGCGGCAAGTCGACGCTGCTCCGGATGGTCGCCGGACTCGAGACCATCACCTCGGGCGAGATCGATATCGGCGGCCGCGTCGTCAACCAGATCGAGCCGGCCGACCGCGATATCGCGATGGTGTTCCAGAACTACGCGCTCTATCCGCACATGAGCGTCTACAACAATATGGCCTATGGCCTGCGCAACCGCGGCATGCCCAGGGGCGAGATCGACACGCGCGTGCAGGAGGCCGCCCGCATTCTCGAACTGTCCGCGATGCTCGACCGCAAGCCCGGACAACTTTCCGGCGGCCAGCGCCAGCGTGTCGCCATGGGCCGCGCCATCGTGCGCCAGCCCAAGGTGTTCCTGTTCGATGAGCCGCTGTCGAATCTCGACGCCAAGCTGCGCATCGCCATGCGCGTCGAGATCCGCAAGCTGCAGCGCCGGCTCTCGACGACCTCGATCTATGTCACTCATGATCAGCTCGAGGCGATGACGCTCGCCGATATTCTGGTGGTGATGAATGGCGGCGAGGTCGAGCAGATCGGCAGTCCCCTGGAAATCTACCGGAAGCCTGCAACGACCTTTGTCGCGACCTTCATTGGCGCGCCGCCGATGAATTTGCTTCCGGCCCGTTCCGCCGGCATCAAGCTTGCCGGTGCGGAGGATGGCATCATCGGCATTCGGCCGGAGGATTTTCGGTTGGGCCGTGACGGTGTCGGCGAGGGCAGCCTGCCGCTCGAATTGGTGGTGACTGCGACCGAGCATGTCGGCGCGGAAACCTATGTCTACGGTGCGCGGTCGCGAGCGGGCGAGACGACCGCGGTCAGTGCAAAGCCTGGCGAGCCGCCGCCGGGCGAGATCCTGGTCCGCATTCCCGGACAGCAGGGGCCGGCGATCGGCGAAGCCATCCGCATTGTGGCGCCCCGCGAAAAGCTGCATCTGTTTGTCGCAGGGGGCCGCAAGCGGGCCGATTGACGGGCAGTCGATAGCCTTTCCCGCCTGGCCAGGCGCTTGAAGAGCGCTCGCGCCATGCCCATATTGCAGCGCAAGGGGTGCCGTTAGGGCCCTGAAACTTCAAAGTCGCTTCGAGAGGACTTTGTAAACTATGTCCCGTGTTCCTTCGCTCTCCAGTCCGTTCCTTCTGGGCTTCGACGAGATCGAGCGCGTGCTCGACCGCGTCGTCAAGGGCGCCGACGGTTACCCTCCCTATAATATCGAGAGGTGTGAACGCTCGAACGGCGCTCCGGAGCGCATCCGAATCACGCTCGCGGTGGCGGGTTTTACCCGTGACCAACTCGATGTAACCATTGAGGAAAACCAGCTCGTGATCCGGGGCCGCCAGCAGGACGACAAGGCCCGTCAATACATCCATCGCGGCATCGCCGCGCGCCACTTCCAGCGCACCTTCGTGCTGGCAGAGGGGATGCAGGTGCTGGGCGCGGATCTGAAGAACGGGCTGTTGTCGATCGATCTTGCCCGGCCTGAACCGGAGAAAATCGTTAAGACAATCGCTATCAATGAACACGAATAATGGAACGAGTAGCGGACTCGACCGCTTAAGTCTCAGAGGAGTCGAGACCATGACTGAAGGTAATGTTGTGAACGAATCCCGCGTTTCGCCGGAGGCGCTGGCTCATCTCGGCGAGGGCCATATCGCCTATGTGAGGCAGATCCGCTCCGAGGACGTTCCCGGGCTCTTCCCGCAGGCGCCGAATCTCGCGCCAGGCATGAAGCTTTTTGCGCTTCACGCCGCCGACGGCACGCCGATCATGCTGACCGATTCGCGCGAAGCCGCGATCGCGAATGCATGGAGCAACGAACTGCAGGCGGTAAGCGTGCACTGAGGGCCGCACGGCTTTAACAGAGGGTTTTCAATGCGCGGGTGCGTCCTCGAATGAGGTGCACCCGCGCATTTGTTTTGTGCTCCCAACATGACCACTCGGCAGCGGTTTCTTAAAGGACGCCCGTCGCTCCGCTCATGGCGGCCGAAGGCCATTCTGATATCCGGAAATCAGGCCGCGGTCGCCGGCGGCAGGGCCAGCACCGAATAGATCGCCTGGGCGTCGCGAGAGGCGCGAAGCTTCTTGGCGACATCCTGGTCGCGCAACAGGCGGGCGATGCGCGCCAGCGCCTTCAGGTGATCGGCGCCCGCCCCTTCCGGCGCCAGCAGCAGGAAGACGAGGTCGACCGGCTGACCGTCCATCGCCTCAAAGTCGATGGGACGTTCCAAACGAGCAAAGAGCCCGAACAGCTTTTCCAGCTTCGGCAGCTTGCCGTGGGGAATGGCGACACCGTAGCCGACGGCGGTGGTGCCGAGCTTCTCGCGCTGCAACAGGACCTCGAACACGGCGCGCTCGTTCTGGCCGGTCAGCTCGGCGGCCTTCGCTGCCAGCTCCTGCAACGCCTGCTTCTTGCTGTTGACCTTCAACGCCGGGAGGATCGCCTCGGGTGCGACCAGATCGGTAATCGTCATTGGGCGTTCCGAGGTGATGAACCAGGTTGCGAAATAGGCCTTGGGCCAGGGGCGTCAAGAAGCTGGGATGGGCGGCGGGCGTCTGCCCGGTCCTGATTTGGGGGGCTTCTACTCCAACGCAACGGCGGTGCCAACACCTGCGAGCGGCTATCCTTAAAATCCGTGAACGGCCGGGGTGGTCCCAAAAAACGTCACAAATCCGTAGATTTACGGCTTCAGCGCCGGCGGGTCGACCCAGCCGATATTGCCGTCGGAGCGGCGGTAGATGATGTTAACGCGGCCGCTCGAACCATGCTGGAAGACCAGGCAGGCAGCGCCGGTGAGGTCGAGCTCCATCACCGCTTCCGATACCGAGAGCCGCTTCAGCGACGTGGTCGCTTCCGCAATGATGACCGGATTGTAGCCGGCGACCTCCTCGTCCTCCGCCGGCGCCTCGATGACATAGCTCGGGGCATCGAGCAGGATTCCATCGAGTTCGGACAGCGCGGCCGCCGCCGCATGCGCCTTGCGTGCGGAGCGATCCTTCAGCCGGCTCTTGTAACGGCGCAGCCGCTTCTCGATCATCAGGAGCGCGGCGTCGGCGCTGGCATAGGCGTCAGTGGCGTTCGATTCCGCCTCCAGCGTCACGCCGGAATCCAGATGCAACGAGCAGTCGGTGCGAAAGCCGAAGCCGTCCTTGCTGAGCGTGATGTGCCCGGAATAATTGCCGTCGAAATATTTGCGCAGCACCTCGTCGGTGCGTTCGCTGACGCGGTCGCGCAGCGCTTCGCCGACGCTGATGCTCTTTCCCGAAATCCTGAGGGTCATGGGATGCCTCGCTTGGATAGTCTGGGAGAATCGAGACTAAACCGATTTGAACGGGGCGCAACCAGCGCCTGAGCAGCTTCAGGTCGGCAGAAGAAGCGAACTCTGCTTGTCACGGCGGCGCTGCACCGAGGAAGGAATACGCATGGCTTCGCGGTATTTCGCGACCGTGCGGCGGGCAATATCAATGCCCGCACCCCGCAATCGTTCCACGATGGTGTCGTCGGACAGGATGGCGGCGGGGTCTTCGGTGTCGATGAGCTGCTTGATGTGGTGACGCACGGCTTCAGCCGAATGCGCCTCGCCGCCATCGGCAGAGGCGATCGAAGCGGTGAAGAAATATTTCAGCTCAAACGTTCCGCGATTGGTCGCCATGTATTTGTTGGCGGTGACGCGCGACACCGTCGATTCGTGCATCTGGATCGCATCGGCTACCGCTTTCAGATTGAGCGGCCGCAAATGCGCGACGCCGTGGGTGAAGAAGCCGTCCTGCTGACGCACGATTTCGGTCGCGACCTTGAGGATGGTGCGGGCGCGCTGGTCGAGCGCGCGCACCAGCCAGGTGGCGTTCTGCAGGCAATCGGTGAAATAGGACTTGTCGCCGTCCTTGCGGATCGTCTTCGACAATTCGGTGTAATAGGTCTGGTTCACCAGGACGCGCGGCAACGTGTCGCTGT